>NZ_JCBCCK010000313.1:0-13370 GCF_059864935.1 Planktosalinus sp. | reverse complement strand
AAATGTTGTTTGGGTTCTGTGGATACAGAAGGGGCAGGTCGCGACATGCCCGTACTAGATTTAAATGAATATGGATTGATTGTAAAGGAAAGAATTCAATGGTTGAGCAATCAATATGAATATGTGAAAATTCATAATTATGTTGTAATGCCCAATCACGTTCATATCATCGTAGAGATTGATAGTCAATTGGTGGCAGATAAAGAAAAAAAAATCAAATCTTTATCAAGCCTGATGGGTGCTTTGAAAACGACGTCCTCAAAATTAATTCATCTAAGTGGTTTTTTAGAATTTTCTTGGCAGCGATCTTTTCACGATAGAATTATCAGAAGCCGGCAAGAGTATTTGAGAATAGCCAATTATATCGATTCAAATCCTGAAAATTGGCATAAAGATTCATTTTCACAAAAGGATTAGAATAATTCCAATTGCGTGGGCAAAGGCTCTTTGGGCACTTCTTCACGCCCCCAAAAATTCATGATATTGCCAAATTGTTTGTCGGTAATTCTTAGAATACTCACCTTTCCCAAAGGTGGGAGCAAGCTATGTACACGATTTTCATGAACATCAGCACTTTCACTACTGGCGCAATGGCGCATATACACCGAGTATTGCATCATTGTAAAACCGTCTTTCAATAAATTTTTGCGGAACAAACCCGCATTCCGGCGATCTTTCTTAGTGTCGGTGGGCAAATCAAAAAATACAAATAACCACATAATTCGATATCCATTTAGTTCCATAACATGGGATAATTAATTTTTCTGGCTGTTCCTGCAAAACATTGTTGCAGTGAGGCTGCTGTTTTAGAAAGACCAACCATTAAGGGGCTTTTGGTGTCTTCAAAATAAACCGTTTCTGTGAGTACGCTCAACAGTTCGGCTTTGATCTCTGTGGTGAGTTCATCATCTTCATAGTTCTTCATTATTTCCATCACCTTGGCATCTACCAACGGCCGGAAAGGTTCCATAATATCATCAGCCAGGCAAAAGGCGTTGTATTTGTTGTGGTGATGTATGCCCAGTGTGCAGAGCAAGCCACTACCACTGAGTGCCCGGGCAACTGCCGCCCGCAAGACGATGTAGCCATAGTTCAAAAATGGGTTGGGGTAATCACCATAACGTTCCCTTCTGAAGTTAAAATCAAAGAGGTGTTTCCAGTAATAGGCAGCAGCGGCACCTTCACGATTGTCGGTATCGCCACTCAATACTTTGGATTCGTGAAAATCCATGATCTTGTATTGCTTATTCTGTCTTTTTAATAATTGCGACTGATGCCTGATTTTGGTTTTTACGGTTTGTTGCCAGAGTTGTTTTTTGAGTGGGGCAGTGGCATTGATTTGATTTTTAAAAATTTCCTGTTGAAGGTGGTGGCTGTTGAGGTTCAGTAACATACTGTTGGGCATATGTTTTTGATCACAAAAAATAACCGCCACATTATTATAGGTCAATTTTGAGAGGGTAGTTATCGAAATATAAATCTCGGGATGTTCAATGATTACAAACCCTACATCCTCAATAGGCACGGTGGTTTCGCGTTGTTCGGTTTTAATAACCAATTGCTCCAAACGGGTATTGATGGAGGCTTTATTTCCAAAAAACAGGGTGCGTTTTAGCATATATTTTTTTTTAAATATATGCTTTTTAATTAAATGCTTGATTTACAACAGTTGGGAGTTATAAATTTGTTGCTACTTAACCACAAATTTTCCTGTTTTCAGATTTCTATTTCCTTCAATTACCTGATAAAAATAAAGACCCGAAGGATAATCCACAGCTTGAATAAAATAATTGTTTGAGTTTGTTTTTTCTTCTTTAATTACTTTTCCCTTGAGGTCAATTATCTTTATAGTGGTAGTCCCTATTTCTTCAGGAAGTTGTAGTATTGACAGTCTTGTTACCGGATTGGGGTGTAGTATAATCCTGTCTTTAATGACATCCGGGACGTTTAGAAATCCGCATGCTGTGGCACCATTGAAATAATAAGTATCCGCTCCTTTGGTAAAGCAAATAAGTTTGTTCAAATCGGTTATGTCAACAGTAACCCCAAAAGGGTCAAAGCCCCTGTTTGAGCCAATGCCTTCAATCCAAATTTCAGCCAAACCGTAGCCATCATCTTCAAACTCAATTACTTTCCTGTTTTCACCGGCAATAAATTGGGTGCTTGTGTTGATCACTTCCATTTCCTGAAGTCCATTATTATCACCTGAATAGGAGCAATAAATTTTATTTTCTACAGAAAACACAAATACATCACCTGTTACCAAGGTGAAATCATACATTATGACTTCATCTGTTGTATTGCTGTCTGTTATTTTATATACTATGCCGTTGTCTTCCCTTAACAGGCAATAGTAAAAACTTGAACCGGTATTGTTTTGTATTTTTTTATAGGTAATACCATTTACCATTTCAGTACCATCAATATTCACCTGTACAGTAACAGTTGCCGGAGGCCAATCATCTCCAAAGGGCGCATGATTGATTTCAACACTCCATATATTGTCTTCATCAAGCATGGGAAGATAATTCTGGGTATAGCAATAAGAAGCTATAAGGAAGCAAAAAGCTGAAAGTATTTTTTTCATTATCAGAACTTTTAAAAGTTTAATAAAATTAGGAAAAAAAACGAATTGGCACTTAATCTGCTACTAATAAATTAATTAGGTAAGTTTCTCCTTCAAATATTTCCCTGTAAACGATTTTTTGATTTTAACCACTTCTTCAGGAGTACCTGATGCAACAAACTCTCCACCTTTTTCGCCACCTTCGGGGCCTAGGTCAATGATGTAGTCTGCACATTTAATCAGGTCCATGTTGTGTTCTACTACAACGACAGAATGTCCTTTTTCAATCAATGCGTCAAAGGATTTGAGCAGTTTTTTAATGTCGTGGAAATGGAGTCCCGTGGTGGGCTCGTCAAATATAAAAAGCACCTTGTCCTTAGTTTCTCCTTTTACGAGAAATGAAGCCAGCTTGATGCGTTGCGCCTCACCGCCGGAGAGGGTAGAGGAGCTTTGGCCCAGTTGCACATAGCCCAACCCAACATCCTGAAGGGGTTGCAGTTTACTGTAAATTTTCTTTTCGTTGTGAAGTCCAAAAAAGGCAATCGCTTCATCAATGGTCATCGTGAGGATGTCGTCGATGTTTTTACCCTGAAACTGCACTTCGAGAACTTCTTTTTTAAACCGCTTGCTGTTGCATGCCTCACATTCCAAATGCACATCAGCCATAAATTGCATTTCAATGGTCACTTCGCCTTCGCCTTTACACACTTCACAACGGCCGCCGTCAACGTTAAACGAAAAATGTTTGGGTTGAAAGTTTCGCAGCTTGGATAACTTCTGGTTGGAAAATAGATTTCTGATGTCGTCGTAGGCCTTGATATAAGTCACCGGATTCGACCGACTGGAACGACCAATGGGGTTCTGGTCGATAAACTCGATGTTTTTCAGGTTGCCATAATTGCCCTCCATTTTTGAAAACTGACCGGGTTTGTCTCCCACACCGGTGAGTTCCCTTTGAATGGCAGGGTAGAGGATTTTTTTAACCAAGGTGCTTTTTCCGCTTCCGGATACACCTGTCACCGCAACAAAGGATGCTAAAGGAAATGTAACATCAATATTTTTCAGGTTGTTATGCCGTGCCCCAATGATGTTGATGTGATATTTGGATGTTCTTCTTTTTTTTGGGATTTCAATTTTCAAAGTCCCATTCATATATCCGGCGGTTAATGAATCGGATTTCATGATGTCTTTATAGGTTCCGGCGGCAACCACTTCCCCTCCAAAAGTGCCGGCTTCCGGACCGATGTCGATGATTTCATCTGCGGCTTTGATGATGTCTTCGTCGTGTTCAACCACTATAACGGTGTTTCCCAAATCGCGTAGTGATTTTAAAACGCCGATTAACTGCTCGGTGTCTTTGGGATGCAGACCAATGCTGGGTTCGTCCAGAATATACATTGAGCCCACAAGACTGCTTCCAAGAGAAGTGGCGAGATTGATACGTTGTGATTCACCACCTGAAAGGGTGTTTGACTTTCTGTTTAGTGTCAGGTATGATAACCCCACATTGTTCAGAAAACTCAGACGATTGTTGATTTCGGTGAGTAGTCGTTTGGCCACCTGGGTGTCGTGGTCGTTGAGTTCCAGATTTTTGAAGAAGAGCTGTAGTTTTTCGATGGAAATCTCAACTAAATCTGTGATGGATTTCCCCTGAACTTTGACATAACTGGCCTCGGGGCGCAATCTTTTGCCTTTACAAGTGCTGCATTTTGTTTTTCCGCGGTAGCGTGAAAGCATCACCCTGTTTTGGATTTTATAGCTTTTTTCTTCCAGAAATTTAAAAAAGGAGTGAAGCCCTTCAAAATACTCATTACCGTCCCAGACGAGTTGTTTTTGCTCATCAGTGAGTTCAAACCAGGGGCGGTGAATGGGAAAATCAAATTTGTAGGCATGGTTGACCAATTGGTCCCGATACCAACTCATGCTTTCACCCCGCCAGGGATAAACAGCATTTTCATAGACTGAAAGTGCCGTGTTGGGTATCACCAGCTCTTCGTCTATACCTATCACGTCGCCATAACCTTCACAGGCAGGACAAGCACCATAAGGATTGTTAAAGCTGAACAAATGAACGTTTGGCTCGATAAAAGTCATTCCGTCAAGTTCAAAGCGGTTGTTGAATTCGGTGACCTTTTTGCTGTCCAAATCCTCAACAAACAAATTGCCCTTGCCTTCAAAAAAGGCCATTTCTACCGCATCAGCCAGTCGGTTGTAAAAATCTTCTTCGTTTTTGGTGATGATGCGGTCAATGACTATAAAGACTTCATCAGTAGCTGATTTTGCGTCAAACTCATCAATCCTTAGAATTTCATTGCCTGTTTTAATTCTTGCATAACCTTGTTGAGCCAACGCTTTTATTTTGTTTTCAAGACTTCTACCGTTTTCGAGGATAACCGGAGCAAGCAGCAAGAGTTTTTGGCCTTCTTCAAGCGTTTTGAAGTAATTCAGTACATCAGATACGGTATCTTTTTTAACTTCTTTCCCTGAAACGGGAGAATAAGTTTTCCCAATACGGGCAAAAAGCAACTTGAGGTAATCATAGATTTCAGTAGATGAACCCACTGTTGAACGCGGATTGGTCGTGTTGACTTTTTGTTCAATGGCTATTGCCGGAGCAATTCCCTTGATATAATCCACTTTGGGCTTGTTGAGCCTGCCTAAAAATTGCCGGGCATAGGAGGAGAGGCTTTCCACATAACGTCGTTGACCTTCGGCATAAAGGGTGTCAAAGGCCAGGCTGGACTTACCTGAACCCGAAAGCCCCGTAATCACCACCAGTTTATTGCGTGGAATGACAACATTGATATTTTTAAGGTTGTGGAGTTTAGCCCCTTTAATTATGATGTTATGCTTGGGGTTTACTGCTTCTATATTCAATTTTCAGGCAATTTTAATGGGCAAAGGTACGATTTTAGGGGCAGGATTTTAAATGAATTTTAACCAATTTTTATTTAAATATAGTTGCTTTAAGCCTTTGAAAACAGTACATTTCGATTCTTATTTGGAAAATTAATATGTTAAAAAGCTTAACTAAATTTGGATAAGAAAATTATTTGTTGTTATATTTACGTCATAGATTTAAACTAAATAATTGATTTGCCTATTGCATAGCATTACTTTTAAACAACAAATAGTTTTTCCGCAAGGAGTTTTTGCCCTATTTTAAAATGTAATGTTATGAACACAATTCCATCTGATGCATTTTTGGTAAATGCATACATAAACGGCAACGAGAAAGCCCTATCTGATTTAATTCAAAGACACAAGCAACGCATTTACAGCTTTATTTATTCTAAAGTTGGAGATCGCGATGTTACTGAAGACGTTTTTCAGGACACCTTTATTAAAGTAATTAACACTTTAAAAAGGGGCACTTACAACGAAGAAGGTAAATTTTTGCCTTGGGTGATGCGTATTGCTCACAACTTAATTATTGACCACTTCAGAAAAAACAACCGTATGCCCAAATTTGAAAATAATGGCGACTTTAATATTTTTTCTGTGCTGTCTGATAATGATTTAAACGCCGAACGAAAAATCATCAAAGGACAAGTTGAAGAAGACCTGAGACGAATTATTCTGGAACTGCCCGAAGATCAGCGGGAAGTACTCGTAATGCGCCTTTACAAGGACATGAGTTTTAAGGAAATTTCTGATCAAACCGGGGTGAGCATTAATACTGCTTTAGGGAGAATGAGGTATGCTTTAATCAATTTACGTAAAGTGATTGATAAGCATAACATCGTTTTGGTGAATTGATACAATAAATACTTTTTAAGTGCGTTTCAGTTTTAACACTAACAACTTAAAAAGGTTTATATGGAAAACGTTTACTCAAAAACCTCTCCCCAAAAAAATAATTTAATCCCCAAGGATGAAACAATTAAGTTTCTTCTTGACTATTCGCAGGCTTTAAGTGTTATAGATTGTAATAAATGGAAGTTTGAAGCACTTCTAAACTAAACTTTGGAAAAGTCCCGTCAGCTAGCGGGACTTTTTTTTGTTATACTCTTCGATTACTATTTTTCTACCGATAGTTTTTGTGATGATGTCTTTTTCAAGATCCCAGCCCCTTGCCGGTGAATATTGCCTGCCATACCAGATAATTTGAAGGTGAAGCTTGTTCCATAAATCTTTTGGGAAAAGCCGTTTAGCATCTTTTTCGGTTTGAACCACATTTTTTCCGTTGGAAAATCCCCAGCGGTACATCAATCTGTGAATGTGTGTGTCTACAGGAAAAGCTGGAATATTAAATGCTTGAGAAACCACAACGCTTGCTGTTTTATGACCCACTGCAGGTAATTCTTTCAGTGCTTCTATGTCTGCCGGAACCTGACCACCGTATTTGTCAATCAAAATATGTGAGAGGTAGTAAATGCCTTTAGCTTTCATCGGCGACAACCCAACGGGTTTGATGATTTCCCTGATTTCTGCTTCAGAAAGCTTGACCATATCATAGGGGTTGTCAGCTATTTCAAACAAAATGGGTGTTATCTGATTGACTCTCACATCGGTGCTTTGTGCAGAGAGCAGGACAGCAATCAAGAGGGTGTAGGGGTCTTTATGATCAAGAGGTATGGGAATTTCAGGATAAATTTGATTTAACGTTTCAATAACAAAGTTGACCTTTTCTTGCTTGTTCATTTTGTGTACTTTTAGGGATGTAAATTTAAAGGAAACCGTTGGCTTGTCCTATTGAAAACCATTGGATTTTCTGATATAAACATAAAAATTGCTATACTATGAACACACTTAAAGCAGGGGATAAGGTTCCCAATTTTAATTCCAAAGATCAGGAGGGAAATCCTGTTTCATTAAATGATTACAAAGGCAAAAAACTGGTCGTCTTTTTTTACCCAAAAGCCAATACGCCGGGTTGTACTGCAGAAGCCTGTGACCTGAGAGACCATTACAAGGAACTTCGTGAGAATGGCTATGAATTATTGGGTGTGAGTGCTGATAGTGAAAAAAGCCAGAAAAATTTTAAAAATAAATTTGATTTCCCCTTTCCGTTATTGGCAGACGAATCCCGGGAAGTTATTGATGCCTTTGGTGTATGGGGGCCCAAAAAGTTTATGGGCAGGGAATTTGACGGAATTCACCGTATAACGTTTATAGTGGACGGTAAGGGTGTTGTTGAGCGGGTGATTGATAAAGTGAAAACCAAAGAACACGCAGCACAAATTTTGGACGAATAATAAAAAGTTGTCAAAAAAAAGCCTCTTAATTAGAGGCTTTTTCTGTTTCTTTATACCCAAAGAGCTTTTTGTCTTTGATGATTTTTGCAACACCACCCGGAAGGGTTTCTTCCCAGCCGTCTTCGCCATCCATAATTTTTTGTAATACTTCCCTGGAGAAAATCTTTAAAATTTCCGGATTGTAGTCTGTAATGTCCACAACTTTTCCGTTGTATTTAAAGAATTTGTACAATTCTTTCATTCGAGGATGCACTTTCAGGTTATCGCTGTTTGTGGTTTCTCCTGTGTCCTGATTCAGCAAGGGGTAAAGATAGACCTTCAGGTCTTTGAAAAACAATTTACCAAAGGCTTCAAGAATACCACCACTCAAGTGACGGTAATATTTTTCGTCAAATATATCCACCAGGTTATTTACACCCATGGTTAGCCCCATTCTGGCTTTGGTATATTTGGAGTAAAATTCAACCAGTTTATAATATTCTTGGAAATTAGAGATAAGTACTGTATGCCCAAGGTTACACAGCAATTTAGCGCGATCCATAAAGTCTTCTTCGTCGATTTCACCTTCGGCCCTCAGGTTTGAGAGGGTAATCTCAAAGATGGTAATGGTATTGTCTTCTTCTACTTTGTTTTCATTAATAAAGATTTCGTAAGAACGCTCAAACATATCGATATTCACCTTGGTGACCGGTCTGAAGCTTCCCCTGAGTGTGAGTATGTTCTTTTTGTAAAGAATGGCAGCAGGCAGGATGTTATTTCCGTCCGGTCCAAACATAACCGCCTCGGTCATTCCATTTTTTATGAGTTGAAGGCTCATTAAGCGGTTGTCCACATCTGTGAATTGTGGTCCTGAAAAATTTACCATATCAATTTCAATCTGGTCTTTGTCGATATGGTCATACAGGTACCTGAGTAGTTTTCGGGGTTGGTCATATTTGTAAAATGCTCCATAAACTAGGTTAACACCAAGGGTACCAAGAGTTAGTTGCTGTAGTCGGGCATCATTTTCCTTGAATCTAATGTGCAGTATGATTTCGTTATATTCTCCATTGGGCTCCACTTGAAAACGAATACCTACCCAACCGTGACCTTTGAATTTTTTTGCAAAGTCGATGGTTGCTACAGTATTGGCGTAAGCAAAAAATATTTTATTGGGGTGTTTTTCCCTGGAAATGCGATCTTCCATGAGTTTCATTTCGTGACGCAACATGGTTTTTAAACGTGGCTCGGTCACATAGCGACCGTCTGCCTCAATACCGTAAATAGCGTCACTAAAATCCTTGTCGTAAGCTGACATTGCTTTGGCGATGGTCCCAGAAGCACCACCGGCCCTGAAAAAGTTCCTGACAGTTTCCTGACCTGCTCCAATTTCGGCAAAGGTGCCGTATATATTTTCGTTGAGGTTGATTCGAAGGGCTTTGTCCTTAATGGAGGGAATTTGTTCAAACTCCTTATCTCCTTTGAGCATTTCCGGCATAGTCTGTTATCTAATATTTAATTTATACAAAGGTAGTAAATACAACAGCTAAACAAAAAAATATCTTTAATTTTGTGCCCATGTTAACACGATTTTCTGTCATTTTTTTAGGCACAGGCACTTCCCAGGGAATTCCCGTTATAGGGAGCAACCATCCGGTATGTAAAAGTACTGATACTAAGGATAAAAGGTTACGGACATCAGTTTTGCTCTCCTGGGGAAATTACAATTATGTCATTGACACCGGACCCGATTTCAGACAACAAATGCTGAATGCTGATTGCAGAAAACTTGACGGCGTTTTGTTTACCCACGAGCACAACGATCATATTGCCGGCCTGGATGACATCAGGCCCTATTTTTTTAGACAGGGAGATATTGCTACTTACGCACATAAACGGGTGTTTGAGGCATTAAAAAAGAGGTTTGACTATATATTTATTACTGAAAATAAATATCCCGGAGCTCCCACACTTAAAGAAATCGAAATAGACAAAAACAAACCCTTTAAAATAAACGATAAACTGGTGATTCCCATAGAGGTGATGCACAACCGATTGCCTGTACTGGGTTTTAGGATTGACAATTTCACCTATATAACCGATGCCAAAACCATCGCTCCCGAGGAAGTGGAAAAAATTAAAGGCACCAAAGTGCTAGTGCTAAACGCTTTGAGACAAGAACCCCATTATTCACATTTCAACCTTGAAGAAGCACTTGAATTTATTGAACTAATCAAACCCGAAAGGACCTATTTAACCCATATCAGTCATTTGTTGGGTTTTCATGAAGAAGTCCAGAAAACCTTGCCTGAAAATGTATTCCTGGCTTATGACGGACTTAAAATAACGATTTAAAAAAGTACCCATGAAAAACAAAATCATTTTATACCTCTTTATATTTTCTGTGCTGATGCTCTTGTTTATGTATATGAACCAAAAGCGCATTTATGAAGACCAGGAAGCAAGAATTGACAACCTGAGTGAAAAAGTAACTTTCTACAAGGGAATCAATGAAGTGCTCACCGAAGAAAACTTTGACCTGAATTACTTTACCCTGATGGGGAATGACAATGCCATGACTTATTTTGAAAGCTTTGGACTTGAAGCCGATTTTATGCAGGATATGGTCACAGAACAAATCTACAACCAAAACAATGTTGAAGGCGATAACCCTTTAGTGCCTTATGTGGGTATGGAAGGCGTAATGAGAATCAACAAAGTACGCTTTTTAAACCATCGCTGGGTAATTGCCGATTTTACAGACGGCCGCTACTGGGGCGAAATGTTATTGGAGTATGATCTGGATGAAAACAACGATTTGACATTGAAAACCTTGTCGTCGTTGTTGTATCAGGGGGATTAGTTTTTGAAATTTTCCGGTTAGCTTAGGGAGGTTAAGTACCAAAAGATGAAATGTGCGGTAGAAGGTTTCAAATTATACGCTTAGATTCGTTTTCTATTAATTCCATTTCTTAAGATTGATATTCCAAAAATTATAATTGGAAGACTAATTAATAAGTAATAATAACCAGAGCTATCTTGTTCTTTTCCAGAATATATTAAAATTGATAATGAAAAAAAAACACCAAAGATGATTGTTAAAATTCCAATTATTATTAAAACGATTTTTTTTATCAATACTTATGTTTTTATATTTTGTTGCCAGAAGTTATTTTACAATTACACTATTTCCGACCGAAAATCTGGTTTGAATATTCGTTTCTTTCACTCGCTATCGCGCTCCTGAAACTTCGGGAGCATCGTGTGTAAATTGGGTTTTCCTTCTTAGGTCGTTGTCAAATAATCAAAGTTTAATTGAAAGTTCAAGATGGCCACCAAGACCGAGCTCAACAATCTTTTGTAGTGTCGAAAGCCGAACTTCTTTTATATCGTTCTCAATCTTTGAAATGTAACCCTTGTTAGTACCACATTTTTCAGCAAGTTCTTCTTGTGTCAAGCCTTTTTCAAGTCGGGCTTGTTGAATAAGAAAACCAAGCTTATATCCTTCATACCCTTTTTCAAACTTGTCGCGTTTGGGAGTTCCTTTCTTGCCGTATTGTTCATCAACAAATTGGTCAAGTGTTTTTAAATTACTTTTCTTTTTCATAATCTTTTTTAATTTTTAATGCTTTTGCTATTTCAGATTTCGGTGTTTTCCGGGTCTTTTTTTGAAAACCATTTGCTAATATTATAAGCTTGCCCTCGTCAAAAAAGCAAAATATTCGAATAATGTCGCTGCCCTGCTGTACCCTAATTTCATATAGCCCGTCCGTTCCTTCTATATGTTTCAAATAATCGGCCGGGATTTGTTGTTGAGTTTCTATAACCCTAAAAGTCCATAAAATCTTGTCCTTTTCTTTTTGCTTCTGTTTTTCAAAGAAGTCAGAAAAGTAATTTTTATATAAGGTTACAGTTCTTAGTTTTATATTACCCATAGGGTGCAAAGATAAGCAAAGTTGTCCGAATGAACAACTTTGTTTTTTGCATTTTAACTCCTTTTAAATGTATTAGTAATAGAAAGTAGGATTAAATCCGCTTCTCCAACCAACGCTTTAACTCAAAAAAGTTTTGCGGGTTTACGCCGTGCCCCACGGGAAACTCGCTATAAATGTTTTTGATATTTAGCTTGTCTAAAAACGGTTTGGCTTCCCTGCCCCATTCCACGGGAATGACCTGATCCACACTGCCGTGAGAGGCGTAGATATCCAGATGGGTGTAGTCTTTTTCATTGGGGTTTTCGGGAAGTAACTCTGTATTGATATAACCGCTCAGGGCAATGATGTTTTTTACCTTTTCAGGATAATTTAAGGCTACGGCATAACTCAATATGGTGCCCTGGCTAAAGCCCAGCAGGGTGACATTTTGGGCATCCACATCATAAGCGGCAACGGCTTCATCAATAAATGTGGCAATGAGGTCTCGCGAATGTTTAGCCTGCTCGGTATCACTGAATTTCCCGGAGGTATTGTCAAAATAAATGGCATACCAGGCGTTGCCATAAGGCTGCATTTGGTAAGGCGCCCTTACGGAAATGATAAACAACTCTTCCGGCAGTTCCGGTGCAAAGGAAAACAAGTCGTTTTCATCGCTGCCATAGCCGTGAAGCATAATCATTAAAGGGGCTTTTGACTGGTTGTTCTTTGGTGGTCTTATTAAGTGGTGAAGTGATAAGTTTTTAGTAGTCATTGTTATGGAATAAAAATACCGCCTGTGATGCGGTATTTATGGTTTGTGAATTAGTGATTGATTATCTCATGCCTTTAAACCATTCTTGAAACTGTTCACCAAGAAACGGGACAGGTTTTCTTTCTCCCTGAATGGCCCCCACAAATCCAATCGCCCATAAAACCAGTACTAAAATTGAAATTGCCGAAGAGAGGATGCCTATCATACCAAACCTTACAATGAGTGAGGCCACAAATGAAAGCAACATCAAGCCCAGCATCTGCCTGATATGAAAAGAAGCATATTCGCTGCGGGTGCTGCCGTTCATCACTATGGCAATAATCCAGCCGATTAGGGTAAGATATGCGATTATACCTATTGTTTTTTCGTTACTGTTTTCCATCAATTGTTAGTTTTTGGTTTGGTCTTTAAATTTAATCAATTAATCCAAAAAGGTAAACCATTTTTGAAAGTTTTCACTCAGATAAGGGATAAACGGTTTTTTAACTTGTACAGCATAAATAAATGAATACACCCATAAAACAAAGGAAATGAGCCAGAGAATATCACCAAGAATTATATTTATGTAAGCGTGTGATACCTGTGAAACAAAAAGCAGGACCACCAGCCCAAACATAATCTTGATATGGTAAGTCACGTATTCTGATTTTAAATCTTTGTTCATAAAATAGGCAATAATCATCCCCACAAAAGTGATGTAATTGATCAAGCTGATGTTTTTTTCCTGTTTGGTAATTATTTGCATTTTTAAAATCTTAATTCAGTTTCAGTTTTTTGTTGCTGTAAATCCCCAGTGCTTTTCCTTTAAGGTGTTGCCCAAGTAAGGCCGCATTGTGAGAGGCAGAGTGAATGTGTTTGGTTTCAAACACCCATTGGGTTTCCGGTTCAAAAAGGGTGAGGTTTGCTGTGTTGCCTTCTTCAATGGGTTGTTCTTCAATTCC
>NZ_JCBCCK010000304.1:0-1084 GCF_059864935.1 Planktosalinus sp. | reverse complement strand
AAAAGGATATGAAGTGTTTGTTTCAGACAAACAAAAAATTAAAGAAAATTACAAACAAGTTCTTAATCATAATGAGATTGACTGGGAAGAAGAAAAGCACAGTGAAGCGTTAATTCTCAATGCCGATGTGGTCATGAAAAGTCCGGGAATTCCTGATAATGTACCAATAGTTAAACAACTGTTGGAAAAGGGTGTTTCAGTTATTTCTGAAATTGAATTTGCATCACAATTCACCGGTGCAACGATTGTTGGAATTACAGGAAGCAACGGAAAAACCACCACAGCCACCCTGACCCATCACATTTTAAAAGCCGGAGGGCTGAATGTGGGTCTGGCAGGAAACATTGGGAAGAGTTTTGCTGCTCTAGTGGCAGAAGACAAACACGATGTTTATGTGTTGGAATTAAGTAGTTTTCAGCTAGATGGCATTGTCAACTTCAGACCGCACATAGCGGTGTTGACAAACATTACTAAAGACCATCTGGACCGGTATGAGTACAATTTTGAAAAGTACATCGATTCAAAGTTCCGGATAGTGATGAACCAGAATGAAAGTGATTATTTTATTTATGACAGTGATGATGAAGTAATAACCAACCGGCTGGAAAAAACCGGAGTAACATCTCAAAAATTGCCTTTTTCGATAACAAAAGAAATGGAAGAAGGAGCAAGTTTAAAAAAAGAAATAATAATAATAACCACAAATAAAACAACCCTAAAAATGCCTGTAAAAAGTTTAGAATTGCAAGGAAATCACAACCTGAAAAATGCTATGGCAGCATCAACTGTTGCTAAATTATTAAGCATTAGAAAGGAAACCATCAGGGAAAGCCTACAAAACTTTCACGGAGTGGAACACCGCCTTGAGACCGTATTAAAAATACAAAACGTTACCTATATCAACGATTCTAAAGCGACAAACGTTAATGCGACATTCTATGCGTTGGATAGTATGAATAGTCCAACTGTATGGATAGTGGGCGGAGTTGACAAAGGAAACAACTATGAAGAACTGTTGCCGCTGGTGAATGAAAAAGTAAAAGCCATTGTTTGCCTGGGCTTAGACAATGAAAAAATCATTCAA
>NZ_JCBCCK010000292.1:0-1675 GCF_059864935.1 Planktosalinus sp. | reverse complement strand
CGAATTGCAACACGAGGTCAATGAAAACAATGCCGAAAGAATAGAAGCCGAGTTTGGGGATGTCCTTTTTTCAATGATCAACTATGCCCGTTTTCTAAAAGTTGACCCGGAAAGTGCCCTGGAACGCACCAATAAAAAATTCATCAAACGCTTTCAATACCTGGAAGAAAAAGCCAAAGCAGTCAACAAACCCCTCAGGGAAATGACACTGGCTGAAATGGATGTGTTCTGGGAAGAGGCAAAAAGGTTTTAAAATTTGGATTAATAGAATTCTTGTTAATTTATAGTTTACTGTTTACAGTAAATAGTAAACTAAATTTATTTTTTAATTTACAATGAATATTAAAGATAAAATCAACCAACTTCGTGAAGAACTGCATCAGCACAATTATAATTATTATGTGCTTGATGCCCCGGTAATATCTGATTTTGAGTTTGACCAAATGCTCAAAAAGTTGCAGCATCTGGAAGAACAACATCCCGAGTTTTTTGATCCCAATTCACCCACACAAAGGGTAGGAGGTGCCGTTACCAAAAACTTTCAAACCGTAATGCACGAATTCCCGATGCACTCTTTGGACAATTCCTATTCTGAAGAAGATTTGCTCGATTGGGAAAAGCGCATTAAAAAGCTGGTTGACGGACACATTCAATACACCTGCGAGTTAAAATATGACGGTGCTTCCATGAACCTGACTTACGAAAACGGAACATTCACAAAAGCAGTCACCCGCGGAGACGGAACACAAGGTGATGATGTCACCAGTAATGTGAAAACCATTCGTTCAGTACCCTTAAAACTGAAAGGTGATTTTCCGCCGAAATTCCATATTCGTGGCGAAATCATTTTACCGCTTGCAGGTTTTTCCAAAATGAACGAAGAACGCCTCGAGGCAGGAGAAGAACCTTATGCCAATCCCCGTAACACGGCATCAGGCAGTTTAAAATTACAGGATAGCGCTGAGGTTGCCCGTCGCCCGTTGGATTGTTTGATGTATGGCATTGTAGGAGAACGATTGCCCATCATTACCCAATTTGAATCCCTTCAAAAAGCCCGTGACTGGGGCTTTAAAGTTCCTGAAGCTTGCGCACTTGCCAATTCCATAGAAGAAGTACTGCAGTTCATCCATCACTGGGATGTTCATCGTCACGAATTGCCTTATGAAACAGACGGTGTGGTGATCAAAGTAAACGATTTGCACCAGCAGGAAGAGTTGGGTTATACCGCTAAATCACCCCGCTGGGCGATAGCATATAAGTTTAAAACCGAACAGGCGGTTACGGTATTGGAGAAGATTACTTATCAAGTGGGAAGGACAGGAGCCATCACCCCGGTAGCCAATTTAAAACCGGTACAACTCGCCGGAACCACTGTAAAGCGTGCATCACTGCACAATGCAGACCAGATTGAAAAACTTGACATTCGCGAAGGCGACACCGTTTATGTGGAAAAAGGCGGGGAAATCATTCCTAAAATAGTGGGTGTGGACTTCAGCAAACGAGACATACACTCACAACCCACACAATACATCACTCAATGCCCTGAATGTCAAACAGTGCTTACGCGAAAAGAAGGTGAAGCCCAGCATTATTGCCCCAATTTTTACGGTTGCCCGCCGCAAATTGTGGGCAGGATTCAACATTTTGTTTCGCGTAAAGCGATGGATATTGAGGG
>NZ_JCBCCK010000274.1:0-1896 GCF_059864935.1 Planktosalinus sp. | reverse complement strand
CACAAAATTTAAAATATGATTTAAAGGAAAGTTGGAATAAAAATGGACCAAAACTTCCAATTGAGTTTGCTAGAATATCTCAAAATGGTCGTCTAACTTTAGTTTTAAATAATGGGAGTAAATTAGTACCTACTTTATTCGTAATTTCAGAATATAGATCAATCAAAAGTGCTGTTTTGAACCTTGCAGCTAGGGAAAACTGTAAAGATACAAAGATTGGATTTTTTGAGAAAAGAAGTAAAAGATTTTATCCTGAAAATTTTCTTTTTAAAGAAATCATTGAAAAATGGATAACAGATACTGATATAGATGCCGTAATTTGGACAAACTTAGCTTCTAATTTTTTTGAAAAAACAGGGCTTCCTTTAGAAGTTGAGAATGTATTGGTTTACCTTAAAAGCTTGCCTGAAGGAGTCAAAACTATAGCAAAGAAATATGTTATAATGACTCATCCTCAAATCCAAACAAATTTTAAAGAGTTAATAGAAAAAGAGTTTCTATAATTCTTTATGTTGGTATTATAGGCATCTCATAATGGCCCCATAGTTCAAGGGATAGAATAGGAGTTTCCTA
The DNA here is from genome assembly GCF_059864935.1 of Planktosalinus sp. Classification (NCBI taxonomy): domain Bacteria; kingdom Pseudomonadati; phylum Bacteroidota; class Flavobacteriia; order Flavobacteriales; family Flavobacteriaceae; genus Planktosalinus; species Planktosalinus sp. Next base: position 1,323 of record NZ_JCBCCK010000274.1, on the reverse strand, counting down.
AACTCTAGATCCAGGTTCGAGTCCTGGTGGGGTCACTAATTTCGCATTTTTTTACTCCTAAAAAATCTATTCGTCTAAACATACTAGGCTAATAAACAAAACATTCCCCACTTAAACAAAGTGTTAAACATTGAATACATTTAAGTGTTTTTCTAAAGGAATATCAAGAAGTTTCGTTAAATTTATGGGTTCAAATTCCCCACTTATATGAACCTTACCGGCTATAAGCAAACCTTATTTTCATATAGAAATTATAATTCATAGCTATACTGAAACCTGTACTTTATTCCTTTATTTTGTAACAATTTAAAACCGAAAACTAATAATTATGGAAAATACGCACAACTCAACTTCACAGGGAAAGTGCCCATTTCATCACGGTGCCAACACAGGAACCGAGAGAAATGTAATGCAATGGTGGCCTAAGTCACTTAATCTCGACATTTTACACCAACATGACACTAAAACCAATCCGCTTGGTGAAGACTTCAACTATGCTGAAGAATTCAAAAAACTGGACCTGGAAGCCCTGAAAACCGACCTGAAAAATTTTATGACCGACAGTCAGGACTGGTGGCCTGCAGACTGGGGTCATTATGGCGGACTAATGATTAGAATGGCTTGGCACGCTGCCGGGACATACAGAGTAGCCGATGGCCGTGGAGGCAGTAACACCGGAAACCAACGCTTTGCCCCGTTGAACAGTTGGCCGGATAACGGCAACCTGGATAAAGCCCGAAGACTACTTTGGCCCATCAAGAAAAAATATGGAAACAAAATCTCCTGGTCAGATTTATTCATCCTTGCCGGGAACATGGCTTATGAGTCTATGGGCTTTAAAACCTTTGGCTTTGCCGGTGGACGTGTCGACATCTGGCATCCCGAAAAAGACATTTACTGGGGTTCAGAAAAAGAATGGCTGGCTGAAACCAAAAACCGCTACGAAAGTGATGAAGATCGTGAATCACTGGAAAATCCGCTTGCTGCCGTGCAAATGGGATTGATTTATGTAAATCCCGAAGGTGTTGACGGAAAACCGGATCCGCTTAGAACTGCTAAAGACGTGCGCACCACTTTCAAGCGCATGGCTATGGACGATGAAGAAACTGTTGCTTTAACCGCAGGTGGACACACCGTTGGGAAAGCACACGGTAATGGTGATGCTTCCATTTTAGGGGCCGCTCCCGAAGGAGCCAACATAGAAGATCAGGGCTTTGGTTGGTTGAACCCAAAAGGTACAGGAAATGCAGCTGATTGCGTGACCAGCGGACTTGAAGGTGCGTGGACTACTCACCCTAACCAATGGGATCACGGCTACTTTGA
>NZ_JCBCCK010000258.1:0-2949 GCF_059864935.1 Planktosalinus sp. | reverse complement strand
TTGACTTTTGATTTAAAATAGTCCTGAGTTTCTAAAAAAAAACACAATAAAAAACTACCAATAACTTAGATAAAAATATTAAATTAGAAAAAAAACAAACACAATGAAAGCAATCTGGAACAATCAAATCCTGGCAGAGAGTAACGAAACAATCGTTATAGAAAACAATCATTATTTTCCCGTTGAAAGTCTTAATTCTGAATTTTTTGTGGATAGTGACACCCACACGTTCTGTCCCTGGAAAGGTGAAGCGAGTTATAAATCAGTTACAGTAAATGGAGAAACCAATAAAGATGCCGCTTGGTATTATCCCAACCCAAAACACCCGGCAAAAGACATTAAAGGTTATTTTGCTTTTTGGAATGGAGTTAAAATTGAAAAATAATGAAAATTAGAGATCTATTTCTTAAAACGCGTCAAGAAACAGAAGCACGTTGTGCTCTACTGGAAATAGAAGACTATGTCGTGCAACCCATTACAGAAGTATCACCCCCAAAGTGGCATCTGGCACACACAACCTGGTTTTTTGAGCAGTTTGTTTTGGTGAAATATGCCAAAAAATACAACGAATATCATCCTGATTTCGCGTTTCTCTTTAACAGTTATTACAACAATATGGGCGAGCGTACACTGAGGCAAAATCGTGGTTTTATGACCCGCCCAACGGTGTCTGAAGTTTATGAATATCGCAACTATGTTACAGATGCCATCGTGAATTTACTTGACACCAATCCCATCGATGAAGTCTTGATTTTAGTGGAAATAGGCATCAACCATGAGCAACAACATCAGGAATTATTGGCCTATGACATCAAATACATCTTAGGTGCCCAACCCACTTTTCCTCAAATTGGCAAGCAATATGTCCTTCAAGAAGTAAATCTTAATCACAAATGGTTATCGTTTTCAGAAGGCATCTATGAAATTGGTCACAATGGCAACGGTTTCTGTTTTGACAATGAATTACCGAAACATAAAGTATATATAGAAAACTTTGAAATCAGTAACAAACTAACAACCAATCGTGAATTTTTAGAATTTATCGAAGATGGTGGTTACCACAATTTTAATCTGTGGCACGATGAAGGTTGGCACTTTATTCAAAACAATCAAATTAAACACCCGCTCTACTGGCATTTTAAAGATGGCGCATGGTATCAGTACCATTTCAATGGCCTGGAAATTTTAAACCCCAACCTCCCTGTTTCCCACATTTCTATGTATGAGGCTTTTGCTTTTGCAGCCTGGAAGGGGATGCGATTACCCACCGAGTTTGAATGGGAAATTGCAGCTTCACAATTAAACTGGGGGCAGCTCTGGGAGTGGACCAACTCTGCTTACCAACCTTACCCGGGGTTTACTCAGGTAGATGGCGCATTGGGTGAATACAACGGTAAATTTATGATGAACCAAACAGTACTTAGAGGAGCTTCAGTGGCGACTCCAAAAGGCCACGATCGTGCCACTTATCGCAATTTTTTTCACGCTTCAAGTCGGTGGATTTTTTCGGGAATCCGTTTGGTTAAAAAATAAAACACAATGCAAGAATTTTTAACTCACATAAAAAACGGTCTAAGCCAATCGCCCAAGAAATTATCCTCCCGGTATTTTTACGATGCCCGGGGAGATGCACTCTTTCAACAAATAATGAAACTGGATGAGTACTATCTCCCACACTGTGAAATGCAAATCATCCAAAATCAGAGTAAACAAATTGCCAAAGATATTTCAGCATTACATACCGGCCTTCAAATTGTAGAATTGGGTTCAGGCGATGGCACTAAAACCAAGCATTTACTCAAGCAGTTTGCACCTTACTTCAAACCTATGGAATATGTGGCAATGGATATTTCACCCAACATTTTAGCAATAAATGAAAGTGAATTAAAAGGGGCTATAAAAGGTTTAAATCATACGAGCATAGCCGGCAACTATTTTGAGACTTACAAAGATATAGCACCCACCTCTCACGGCCGTTTGGTGCTCTTTTTAGGAGCTAATATTGGTAATTTTCCCACCTTAGAGGCCGTTGATTTTTTTAACCTTATTAGGTCAAACCTCAATGAAAACGATTTCTTTCTGGTTGCTTTTGATTTGGTGAAACACCCCCGAAAAATCATTGCAGCTTACGATGATAAAAAAGGGGTTACCAAGCAATTCAACCTCAATTTATTGGAAAGAATGAACCGGGAACTGGGTGCAAATTTTGAGGTCTCTAATTTTGATCATTTCCCTTTTTACAATCCCATTTCAGGCATTGCATCCAGCCAGATAATAAGCCTAAAAAAACAAACCGTGCAATTTCCAGATGGTTTTACTGTTGCTTTTGATGCTTTCGAAGCCATTCATACCGAGATTTCAAAAAAGTTTTTTTGGAGCGATATTGAAGAAATTGCGAGTCAATCAAAAATGAAAATTGTACAAGCATATTTTGATGCCAATAAAGAATATGCATTTGTTTTATTCAAACCCAATGTATAAGCCCGGTCTTATAAAAACCGGAGCAATTCATAGCGGTATCTTTGAATCTTTGCCGAAGCATAGATAAAGTTTTAGCTTTTTCAAAAGATGAATTTACCCTAAGGAGTTTTAGCGAATCATTGACAAGGGTGATAGACGATTTGAGAACCTCATATCCAAAATCAGAGAGTACTTAAACAATGAGACACACCCATCTGTTTCAACAGAAGAATTTGCAAATTTTACGGGAATATAAAGGAATAGGTAGAGGTGTTTATTTTCGATTAATTAATAGAAAATTCAATAAGTTTTACTTTGATTAAATAAGCAAATTATGTATATCTATTTTTTATTCTCGAAACCAAAGTGAACCAAAATGTCCTGTTCTTATTGTGAGATATGTGTGAGTATTTATTTTGAATAAAAAAAGCCCCAATATCAAGGGGCTTAATTTTTATGAGTTAGTAAGAATTACTTCTTTGTTGGCAA
>NZ_JCBCCK010000141.1:0-2011 GCF_059864935.1 Planktosalinus sp. | reverse complement strand
TATCCCGATGGTTTTATCACGTTTACGATGCCGGTAAGGGCTGATGCCTTTGTTTCAAAACGTTTGTTTCCTTTTTTTGAAGGTCTTATACCGGAAGGATGGTTGCTGGACATTGCAGCCAAGAATTGGAAAATTAACCGGAATGACCGTATGGGATTGTTATTAGCTTGTTGTCAAAACTGTATAGGTGCTGTAAGTGTTCAACCCGTAAACACCGATGACGAATGAAAAATTGTTTGTATTGCTATGAACCGCTAGATAAGGAAACTGATTTTCACGAAAAATGCAGTTTGTCTTTTTTTGGCACCAAACAAGCTCCTTTGCTGGAGTATACTTACAGTCAAATGGATGAATTGGCTAAACAAGTAGTGGAACGCAGTGTGGCCGTGCCGGGGGTACAGGCTAAATTGTCCATGTCACTTATTAAGCAAAAGGCTGAAAATTCGGACACGCGTTTGACCGTTGTGGGTGCTCTGGGGGGGAATTATATTTTTAAACCTCCCTCGCCTGATTATCCGGAAATGCCCGCTAATGAACACCTCACTATGTGTGTTGCTGAAGCTTATGGGGTCAATGTGGTGCCTTCCAGTCTTATTCGATTGAAAAGTGGCGAATTGTCTTATATCACACAACGGATTGATCGAACACCTAAAGGGGATAAAATCCATATGCTCGATATGTTTCAAATCACGGAGGCTTTTGACAAATACAGGAGTTCGATGGAAAAAGTAGGTAAAGCCATTGGGGATTTTTCACAAAACACTTTATTGGACAAACTTTACTTTTTTGAACTGGCGCTTTTTAGTTTCCTGACCGGAAACAATGATATGCATTTAAAAAACTTTTCGATGATCGCCACTCCCCGGGGTTGGATGCTTTCTCCTGCCTATGACTTATTGAATGTCACCATACTCAACCCTGATGACCAGGAAGAACTAGCTTTGACGCTTGACGGTAAAAAAAGGAAGCTCAACTTATCTCATTTTGAAAAGTTGGGAAAAGAATTGGGGTTAACCGAGCGACAGCTTGCCGGTGTGTATCGCCGATTTAAAAAGCATTTACCAAAGGCTTTGCATTGGATTGATCGTTCTTTTTTATCTGAGGAGATGAAGGTGGCTTATAAGGGGGTTTTGGAGAGTCGGTATGAGCGGTTGTTTTAGAGGTGGAGAAACCGGGATAAAACTATCGCTAAAATTTTTTAATTACACCCAAGCTATAAATGATAAATTAATGGATATAATATCATTACATCAGAGTGTGATTCTGAAGTGTGATTTTGTAGAAAAATGTATGTTTTTTGCTTTTTAATGCTCCTGATAATCAATTAAATGCATTTATTTTATGGACTTAAATCCTGTGGCATTTGCCCGTGCAGGCTCAAGTCCGGCCTCGAGTACTTGGTAAAAACCGTAACTATATTATTTATAATTAGTTGCGGTTTTTGTATTTATGGTTGTCCCGACATTTTTTCTGCTTACTTGAGCAGCGAAGTTTAGAACTAAAACTTATTTTTTCTCCGTCGCACTGAAATCCAACAATAACAACACCTCATCTTTGTTTCTTACTGATCCCCAACCGGCCTTGAAAGGCTCGATGCCATAATCACTTTGCAGAAAACGGAATTCGCCCTTGATAGTGAGCACATTTTTTTCAAAGGTGATGGTAACGGGTACAGCAATTTCTTTTGTGGTGCCGTGCAGGGTGAAATCTCCTGTGAGGGTGTAATTGTTTTTATCGGTATTTTTTAGTTTGGAACTGTTGAACTTGATTTTCGGGTATTTTTCCACGTGCAATTGACTGCTGCTTTTCATGGTTTCATTGACCTCACTGCGGTCATCATCATCCAGCTTGCCCAGTTTATATTTTTCACGGTCTTTTTGGCTGTCTGCTATTAAAGAAGCGCTGGGAACTTCAACTTCCATTTTAAAGCCGTCAGGATGGTCTTTTTTAAATACCACCCAACCGGAGAAATCGTCGGCACGAACCACGTGGTCGTGGGCAAAAGCAGAGG
>NZ_JCBCCK010000221.1:0-4171 GCF_059864935.1 Planktosalinus sp. | reverse complement strand
ATGTGGTCAAAATTCCGGCTGGGACCGGCAATCTTTGAAGCAAGAATGACTTTGTTTCGGTTTCCTGTTTTGGCAAACCAATTGCCTATGATTCTCTCAGTACTCCCTTGAGTTTCCTTCCGCCCGGGAATGGAATACATTTCAGCAGTGTCAATAAAGTTAATGCCATTTTCAAGGGCAAAATCAAGTTGCTCAAAGGCTTCATCCTGGGTGTTTTGCTCTCCCCAGGTCATAGTACCCAGGCAGAGTTCGCTGACTTTTATGTTGGTATTTGGTAATAGTTTGTACTTCATAGTAAAAAGCCCCTCCTTTGTAGGGGTTGGGGAGGCTTATATTTCATTCAACAACCTGTTGATTTCATCCAGTTTTGGGGTTAAAATCACTTCAATCCTTCTGTTTTTTGCCCGTCCATCAGGGGTGGCATTTGAAGCGATGGGTGCATATTCGCCTCTTCCGGCTGCTGTAAGGTTTTCTTTTAGAATATTCGGGTTTTCGGTGAGAATGGTCACTATGGCCGTGGCTCTTTTGGTGGAAAGGTCCCAGTTTCCTTGCAAAGGACCGCTTCCGCCGTAAGGCACATTGTCTGTATGGCCCTCAATGAGTACTGCAATTTCAGGGTTTTGAGCCAAAACATTGCCCAATTGTACTACAGCCTGGCGGCCATTTGTGTTTACGGCCCAGCTTCCACTTTCAAATAGGAGCCTGTTTTCCATAGAAACATACACCTTGCCATCACGCTGCTCAACGGTAAGTCCTTTGCCTTCAAAGTTGGTCAGGGCAGCTGAAATGGCTTCTCTCAAGTTGTTCATTTGGGCTTCTTTGGAAGCGATAATGCCTTCCAATTCGTCAACACGTTTTGAACGGGCAGTCAGTTCACGCTGCATCTGTTCAAGTCTGGCCTGTTCTGCGGCAAGCGCACGTTCTTTTTGATCCAGTTGTTTGAGTAAATCACGGTTCAAAGCCAAATTTGAAGTGAGATTTTCTGAGCTGTTGGCTTCCAAAGCATCATAGGAATCCTGAAGGCGTTTCAAATTGTTTTGCACCGCAGCATAGTCTAAAGCGAGGCGGTCACGTTCTGCCTGAAGTCGGTCAAAATCGCGTTTCAGGTTTTGAACAGTATATTGGTCTGTACTTCCCTGTCTGTTGTTGAGTTGATCCATCAGGGAAGCATTTTCAGCTTTTAGGGCATCGTAGTCAGATTTAAGGCTGTCATACACTTGCGTGGAAACACAAGATGAAAATGTGAGTGCAACAAGCAATAATGCAAATAAATGTTTCATTTTATTAATATTTTTAATTGTTATTCTTTATCAAACACCCAACCTTCAGTAAACTTTCGGTTGGCAAGCAAATTCAACTTTTTACTTCTAACTTCTAATTTCTATTTGTTCCCCTAAAAAATGGGGTTGTTTACTAAAAATGAGGTCTGAAAACATTTTAACACGGGCAAAATATTCACGCAATTGAACCTTCACACCACTTCGCAAATTAACATCTTTTGCATTAAAACCTATGGCCTTGAGTCCTCTTTTTTCAGCGAGGTAGATGGCTCTTTCATTATGAAACTTTTGCGAAATCACCGTGATACTTTCCTGACCGAAAACTTCTTTGGCGCGAACCATAGAGTCCAAAGTTCTGAAACCGGCATAATCGAGAAAAATTTTATCTTCAGGAATCCCTTTTTTGACTAAATCATTCTTAAAGGTCTGCGGCTCGTTGTAACTGTGGTGCCTGTTGTCTCCGCTTACAAGTATGAATTCTACCTTTCCGGAGTGATACAGTTCTACTGCTGCCTCAATACGAAATTGGTAATAGTGATTAATTTGCCCGTCTGTTAAATATTTTGAAGTTCCTAATACTACACCCACCTTGTTTTTAGGAACATCATTCACTTCAGTGAACAATTTGTCTTTTGCAAAGCTTTTTATTAATCCATCAGCAATGAGAATTGTGGCCAGCAACAAAACAATCATTACCATCATTGCATACATCAATTTCTTCAAAAGCTTTTTAACTTTCATAGTAAAACAAACCCATTAATCCATCCCTTTATAAGCCCCCTTTAGGGGTTTGGGGGGGTTAACTTTCAATTTCCACAAGCAACGGGCAATGGTCGCTATGTCTGGCTTCAGGTAATATAACGGCGCGTTTCAACTTTTCTTGTAAGGATGGGGTTACCATATGATAATCAATACGCCACCCTTTGTTGTTGTTCCTTGCATTGGCGCGATAACTCCACCAAGTGTAGTTGTGCGGGTTTTGATTGAATTCGCGGAAAGAATCCACAAAACCACTGTCAATAAACCGGCCTAACCACTCGCGCTCTTCAGGTAAAAATCCGGAAACGTTTGCATTTCTGATGGGGTCGTGAATATCTATGGGCTTGTGACAAATATTGTAATCACCGGAAATAATCAAATTGGGGATTTCTTTTCTAAGGTCTTTGGAATACTCCAGAAAGTCATCCATATATTTAAATTTAAAACCAAGTCGGGCATCGTTGGTGCCACTGGGCAGGTACAAACTCATTACTGAAAGCCCGTCAAAATCAGCACGGATGTTTCTTCCTTCAAAGTCCATATAATCGATGCCGGTGCCAAACTCGACATGATTGGGTTTTACTTTAGAAAGAATCGCCACGCCACTATATCCCTTTTTTTCGGCAGAAAGCCAGTAGTTATATACATATCCGGCATCTTCAAACATGGCGAGTTCCAACTGATTTTGATGGGCTTTGGTTTCCTGAAGGCACACCACATCGGGGTCTGCCTGTTTTAACCATTCAAAAAATCCTTTGTTGATTGCTGCCCTGATTCCGTTGACGTTGTATGATACTATTTTCATAAGCCTCTCCCTAACCCTCTCCTAAGGAGAGGGAATTAATTAGTTAAAAAATTCATTTTTTTGACGAATGCTAAAATAAATATTCTCATACACTTTCACCGAAAGAAAACATTAAAGATTTCTATACATTTATAAACAAAATAAAAGGGAGCGCTTTAAGTTTAAGTAATTGATGAGATTTTTATTAGCTGTATTGGTTTTTTGCAGCGGATTTCCTGTTCATTCACAGGAACCATCCGGCAACTTCCGTTCGGTTAATTTTGCGGTTAAAGACACGATTGTTCTGGATTCGGTGAGTATAAATCCCGTGCGGTTTGAAATTTTGGATAAAAATAATGTTGCCGTTGACACTTCCGCTTATCGCGTAAATTTTGAAAAGGGCTATGTTGTTTTATCGGAAGAGCTTATAAATACTCAGGATTCTATTCAAATTAATTATGTAAAATACCCCAGTTTTCTTACGAAAAAATATTCGCTGCTAGATCCGAAAATAATCACTCAAAGCACCGGGGCAATGGACCGTCTGTACTCGCTTCAGCAGTCCACGCGCGAGACCACTTTCACTCCTTTTGACGGCTTGAACACCAGCGGAAGTATTTCCAGGGGAATCACCATTGGGAACAATCAAAACGCAGTTGTATCCTCAGAACTTGACCTTCAAATTACGGGTATGATTAGTGAGCGTGTGGGTATCAGGGCGTCGATTCAGGATGCCAATATCCCAATGCAGGAGGGTGGTTACTCTCAAAACCTCAACGAATTTGACCAGATATTTATTGAACTTTTCACAGACAATTGGACCATCAGGGCAGGTGATATTGATTTGGTGAACCGAAACAGCTATTTCGGAAATTTTGAAAAGAAAATTCAGGGAGTTTCCTTAGGCGGCACTATAAAGTCTGAAAATTCTGAAACGTCTATGTTTATTTCGGGCGGTGTGGTGCGTGGTGTTTTTGCCCGAAGTCAGTTTGTGGGTCAGGAAGGCAATCAGGGACCCTACAAGCTTATTGGACCCAATGGTGAACTTTTTATTCTAATCATTTCAGGTAGTGAGCGTGTGTTTGTCAACGGAATTCAGTTGCAACGGGGCGAAAACAGGGATTATGTCATTGACTACAACGCAGGTGAAGTTCGGTTTAACCCCACATTTCCCATCACGGCCGATATGCGCATTGTGGTGGAATACCAATATTCAGACAGGAATTACACGCGATTTATCGGTTATGGAGGCGGCAATTATACTTCTGAAAAACTGGACATTGGTGCTTATGGCTATATTGAAAGCGATGTGAAAAACCAACCGCTTCAGCAAAACCTCTCCCCTGAG
>NZ_JCBCCK010000195.1:0-1560 GCF_059864935.1 Planktosalinus sp. | reverse complement strand
AGTATCAATATGGAGTAACAAACATGTTGAATAAGCTAAACAGCCAAAACCTTGAGAAAAATAATTTTAAAGGACACAGCAGCCTATTAACCGTGGGTGCTACAGCCTATTTTTAACCCAATGTTTTGATGGCGTTTTCAATCCGTTTTATAGTTTCAACCTTCCCTATAATCTCCATTATTGCAAACACATCCGGACCTTTCATTTCGCCAACTAATGCCAAACGTAATGGCATCATAATTTTTCCAAAACCAATATTTTCTGAAGTAATCCAATTCTTTATTTTTTCTGAAAGGTTTTCTGCGGAAAAGTCTTCGACAGTAAACAAAAACCTTTTAAATCTATCCATTAATACCTCGGCCTCACCGGTATATATTTTCTTATAACTGGCTATGTCAAAATTATTTGGGGCAATGAAAAAGAAACTGCCTTGTTCCCATAAATCTGAAACAAAAGTGGCTCGCTCTTTTATTAGTCTTAAAACTTTTTTTACTTTTTCTCTCTCAAACCCTTCAAAAGAATAATAAGTTTCTTTATCTGGAATTCTTACAGACAAATAATCAAGATTTATATCCTCACTATATCTTTCAATAAACAAATTCGTTAATTTCTCAATATCCAATGCTTGAAAATAGTGGTGCTGAAACCATTTGGTTTTTTCAGGGTCAAATTTTGCCCCACCTTTATGAACACGTCCTAAATCAAATAACTGAATCAGTTCATCAAGACTAAAAATTTCCTGTTCAGTTCCGGGATTCCAGCCCAATAATGCCAGCATATTCACCACAGCTTCAGGAAGGTAGCCTTCTTCTCTGTAGCCTGAAAAAGATTCACCCGCTGAGCTTTTCCATTCCAGCGGAAAAACCGGAAATCCCATTTTGTCGCCGTCACGCTTACTCAGCTTTCCTTTACCAACAGGCTTCATAATAAGTGGTAAATGTGCAAACTGCGGCGCTTTCCATTCAAAAGCATCATAAAGCAACTGGTGCAGTGCTAACGAGGGCAACCACTCTTCGCCACGAATCACGTGAGATATGTCCATTAAATGATCGTCAACCACATTGGCTAGGTGATAAGTGGGCATGCCGTCACTTTTAAAAAGTACTTTGTCATCAAGCACATTGGTGTCGATTTCCATTTGTCCCCTGACAAGATCATTAAGAATTAAAGTTTTATTTACAGGGGTTTTAAATCTAATGACATAAGGCTCACCGCTTTGAAGACGGGCACTTAAAACATCTTCGCTCAAAGTAAGTGAATTGTCCAGCTTTTCCCTGTTGTGGTGGTTATAGATGAAAGTTTTACCTTTAGTTTCATGGTCTTTTCGGTGATTTTCAAGACTTTCGTTGGTATCAAAAGCATAATAAGCATGGCCTGAAGCCACAAGCGTGTCTACAAATTGTTTGTATAAATGTTTTCTTTCGCTTTGGCGATAGGGGCCATAGCCTTTTTCTTTTCCAATACCCTCATCATAAGGTATTCCACACCAGTTTAAAGCATCAATGATATATTGCTCAGCACCTTCCACATAGCGGTTTTGGTCGGTGTCTTCAATCCTTA
>NZ_JCBCCK010000165.1:0-15722 GCF_059864935.1 Planktosalinus sp. | reverse complement strand
TGAAGGTTTAAAGCAAGTGATTCGCTCAACCAAAACTTAAAACCTAAAAGAGCATTTGCGGTTCCAAATCCAATCTCGTCAACCCAAGTATAACCACCGCCAATACCCAACTGTGGGTCAAACCAAGAACTGTTTAATGCGTTTTTGAAGCTGTATTTAACTTCACCGTCTGCAGCAAAGTAAGTAAGGTCTTTAGTGGTTCCTAGACCTATGTCGCTTACGTTTAAATCCCCAAAATTTTTAATTCTGTTTACGGAACCTGCAGCTGTGAAAATAAAACCACCTCCCATGTATTTAGAAACGGCAAGTCTAGATACTGATGGTAGAACATTCCAATGACTAGTCTTAAAATACTTGTCAAAAATTTCTCCTCTAAGTTCTGCAGGAATTCTGTCATCTACCTTGCCAACAGGGTAAACATCAACTGCGTTGATACCAATCTCAACCGCCCAGGGGTTGTACTCGTCTTGAGCATTTAGATTACTTAATCCGAAGATAAGTAAAGATGCAACTAATAATCTGCTAAGATGTTTCATATTCAATAATTTAAATTTTAAGTGTTAATTGTAGCAAAATTAAGTCGTTAATAACGATTAACAAAACCAAATCTACTAAATTTTTTAGAATATATCGCAATAAATTTTTAAGAACTACGTTGCGTGAATTACACCCATCTCTTTTCCAACCTTTTTGAAGGCTTCTAAAGCCCTGTTTAAGTGCTCTTTAGTGTGGGCGGCGGAGAGTTGTACCCTGATTCTTGCCTTGCCCTTTGGCACTACAGGAAAGAAAAATCCTATAACATAAATTCCTTCTGCCAGCAGCTTGTCAGCCATAGTCTGAGACAATTTAGCGTCATAAAGCATTACAGGTACTATGGCTGAGTCGCCATCTATGATGTCAAAACCGGCTTCAAGCATCCCTTTTTTGAAATATGAAGTGTTTTCAGCAAGTTTATCTCTTAATGTAGTATCGTTTTCAAGCAATTCAAAAACTTTGATTGAAGCGCCCACTATCGCAGGAGCCAGCGAATTTGAGAACAAATAGGGCCTGGATCGCTGACGCAGCATTTCTATGATTTCCTTTTTCCCTGTTGTGTAGCCTCCCATCGCCCCTCCAAGGGCTTTTCCGAGGGTTCCGGTAATGATGTCTATCCTGCCCATAACGCCTTTTTCTTCTAAAGTCCCGCGACCTGTCTCACCAATAAATCCTGCGGCATGGCATTCATCAATCATTACCATTGCATCATATTTATCTGCCAAATCACAGATTTTATCCAACGGGGCAACAAGACCGTCCATGGAGAAAACACCATCGGTTACTATGATTTTAAAACGGGCGCCATTAGCATTGGCCTCTATAAGCTTTGCTTCAAGGTCTGCCATATCACTGTTTTCATAACGGTATCTGGCTGCTTTACAAAGCCTGACACCGTCTATGATAGAAGCATGGTTAAGTGAATCTGAAATTATGGCATCTTCAGCACCAAAAAGCGGTTCAAAAACCCCGCCGTTGGCATCAAAGGCTGCCGCATATAAAATGGTGTCTTCAGTGTGATAAAAATCTGCAATCTTTTGCTCAAGTTTTTTGTGAATGTCCTGAGTGCCACATATAAAACGAACCGATGACATTCCAAAACCATGAGCATCCATAGCGTCTTTTGCAGCCTGAATTACTTCTTTGTTTGACGAAAGGCCTAAATAATTGTTTGCACAAAAATTAATCACCTCCTGGCCGGTTGAAATTTTTATAACTGCATCCTGTGGTGAAGTGATAATCCTTTCTTTTTTGAAAAGGCCATTGTCTTTAATTTCTTGCAATTCTTTTTCTAAATGTTCTTTGATTTTACCGTACATAGTATTCAATGTTTTTTGCAAAGGTATCTATTTTTATGGAGCTTATTTTACACCTACTACCTCAACTTTTTCTTTGATATAGACCAACAACATCTGATGAACCTTAAAGCCCATAGCCGTTAAAACCTCACCATATCTTTTGATTTGATTTGCGTATTCGGGCTTTTCCGCTCCGGTTTTATAGTCAATTATGGTAACCTGATTGTTTTCAATAAAATTGATCCTGTCCGGTCTCAGGCTTTCTCCGTTTTGCGTAAAAATTTCTTTTTCGTTAAAGGTCTCTGCATTGGGCTTAAAATATTCCATCAGATCCTGATGAGAAACCAAATCAGTCAGAATTTTATCTATTTCTTTAGCTTGAATTTCCGAAATTATGCCGGCAAGAATAAATTTTTGCAATACAGAGTCTTTATCATTTGCAGAAAATATTTCAGCAAGAATATCGTGCAATAAATCACCTTTTTCAATGGCTTTTTCTTTTTCGGTATTCCAGAGCAGGGCTTTCTTGGTGGCAATTTTTATGATTTTTGTATAGGGATTGTTTTCCGGGAATTTTTCAGTAGTAATGGTATTTATAGTTGCCTCTTCTTCTTTGACGTCAGAAAGCTTTTCGGCTTTACCGGATTCATAAAGGGTTTTTGAGTCATCCCATACCTCAGTTTCTTTCAAAAAACGATGAAAAATGGAAGCTGTCCTGTTTTCTTTTCCAATGGAGTTGATGTCTGTCAAAACATAGAGTTGCTCAACGGCACGTGTCATGGCAACATAAACAATGTTCAAGGTGTCCAGTTCAGATTTCATTTTGACTTCCTCGTAAACTGCCCGGGTGGTTTCGCCATGGTTTTCAAGTTCCTTTTTTGCGGGAACCAGCATTTCTGAAAAGCCGTTAAATTCATTTTCATCTATGGGTAACCAGATTTTTTCTTTATGAGCGGTAACGATATCATCGTCTGCAAAGGGGTAAATTACCACAGGAAATTCAAGCCCTTTTGACTTATGTACGGTCATTATGGTAACGGCATCGATTTGATCAGAAATTTCAACACTGCTTTTTGATTTTTTGTCTTCCCAAAATTCCAAAAATGTTTGAATCGTGTTGGACTCTTTTGAAGAAAACTCATAAACAAGTTCCAAAAACGACTGAATGTATGCCACCCTTTTTTTGAAAAGTGAAAAGGAGTTGCAAATGTTTTCACACAAATCAAATAACGGAATGCCTGAAGAAAATTCTAAATAAAAATCAACACCCAGAGACTCAAATTTTTTGGAGATTTCAGTTTTGGAAAAATTTAGAGCCTCCGTCAAAAAGTCTGAAAGTGGTTGTTGGGTTTCAAGGTGACTATGAAGGAAATAAAACACATCTGCGCGCGCTTTTTTGTCCTCAAAGTTTTGAATGGTTTTTAGCAGGTTTATAATAAAAATAATTTCCGGAGCGCTTTCAAGCAGCAAGGCTTCAGACGAGATTATTTTTATATTATTTTTAGAGAGAAACTCAGCCAAAGCAACACCTTGGTTGTTTGTTCTGACCAGAATGCAAATATCACCCAGGGCATAATTTTGACGAATGAGGCTGTAAATAATTTCAAGTGTTTTTTCCTGATAAACCCTGTTTTTATCGTCTTCAGATTTTGGATCTAGAAATTCTATAGAAACATAACCACCTTTCTTGCCAGTGGTTTTTTGGGAATTTCCGGTTTCATACAACTGATTGTGAAGAACGGAAGTAAAGGTCGAAGCAACAAAACTAAAAAAAGTATTGTTAAACGTGATGACTTCGTCAAAGCTTCTGAAATTAGTATCGAGTGTACTTACATTTTTATCTATCGAAAGAAAGGGGTTGAATTTCTCATAGAGGCTAATAAATTGATCAGGGTCACCTCCGCGCCAGCGGTAAATGGACTGTTTGGCATCGCCCACCAACAACAAACTTCCTGAAAGTTGGTCGTGTCCGGATTGTGATAGGGCATTTTCAATCAAGGGAATTAAATTGTTCCATTGCATTTGTGAAGTGTCCTGAAACTCGTCTATAAAATAATGGCGGTATTTTTCACCCAATCGCTCATAGATAAAAGGGGCAGGCTGATTTTTAATTTCGTTGTTGATGCGGGTATTGAATTCAGAAATGGGTAAAATGTTTTTCTCAGATTGAATATTGAGATACTCCTTATATATAGCATTTATCAGAGAAAGGGAGTTGACATTTTGTAGGATTAAATTCAGAAAACCAATTTGCAGAAGCTGTTGTGCAGAATTTTCAAAAAGGTTAACAAATCTTGGAGTTAACCTGTCGATGACTGCAGCTTTTTCGCCTATTACCCTGTTTGGGTAAAGCTGGCTTGACCCAAAATTTTGTTGCCATCCGGCTCCGGTAAGGACATCAACCCTTCCGTTTGCAATATTTTGAAAATACCTTGGGAAATATTTGCCTGAAAAATCAGAATCTTCAAGATCGTTTTTCGAAAGGACATCAAAAAACTCTATAGACAAAAATTTTAATTGATTTTCAGCGGCTTGTTTTTTAACTAAAAGGGTGTTTTTAAGTTGAATAAAATCGGCTATGGTTTTGGATTTTAGCTGTTCAAAATGCTTCAGGTCATTCTCGTTTCTGAGAATATGACTGATTTTTTTCAGGTCTGAAGAGATGTCCCAACTTTTATCATCGTCGGCTTTTTCAAAACTGAAATCAAGTATTACTTTGGTGAGTTGTTCATTGATTCCCACTTGTGAAATTACTTTATCAACGGCTTCATTTAAAACAACATCTACTTCGAGTTCTACTTCAAAGTTTGTCGCCAACTTTAAATCCCGTGCAAATGTGCGAATCAGTCTGTGGTTGAACCTGTCAATGGTTTCCACATCAAAAAAACTGTAATGATGGAGAATAAATTGAATTGCCCTTTGGGCCCTGAGTCTAATTTCGTTTTCATTGAGGTTTGTTTCGCTGGAAACAAGATTAAACATTGTCAGGTGTTTGTCAGGGGTTGGGTTTTTAGAAAAAGCATTCAAGCTATCCAGGATGCGGTGTTTCATTTCGCCCACAGCTTTGTTTGTGAATGTGACGGCCAAGATATGTTTAAAGTAGTCAGGCTTGTTTGAGGCGAGTAAAATGGACAGGTATGCTTTGACAAGGGTAAATGTTTTACCCGAACCCGCAGAAGCATTAAAAATTGAAAATGGATGCTGAATCATAAAATAATTTTTACTAAGATACTAACATCGTTTTAGTTTCACATACACTTTGAGTATAGTTTTAATTTATTTGGCTATTAACTCTTTATGTTATTTATAACAGATATTAAGCAGAAGAATTTGTAAATTTGGTATTCATTATTAACCAAAAAAACTAGAATTATGTCATTTGAATTACCACAATTAAAATATGCTCACGATGCGCTTGAGCCACACATTGACGCCAAAACCATGGAAATCCACCATGGTAAGCATCACGCCGGGTATACAGCAAACTTGAACAAAGCTATAGAAGGAACTGATATGGAGGGTAAAACCATTGAGAACATCCTTATCAATCTGGACATGAAAAACAAAGCGGTTAGAAATAACGGAGGTGGTTTTTACAATCACCGTTTGTTTTGGGAAATAATGTCACCGGATGGAGGGGGAAGACCAATCGGTGAATTGGCTGAAGCTATTAACCGTGATTTCCAAAGTTTTGAGAATTTTAAAGAAAGATTTTCTGAAGCAGCAGCTACACAGTTTGGTTCAGGTTGGGCTTGGCTTTGCGTACAAAAAGGGGGAAAACTAGAAATTTGTGCAACCCCAAACCAGGATAACCCTTTAATGCCGGAAGTTGGTTGCGGGGGCACACCCATTCTAGGTTTGGATGTTTGGGAGCATGCCTACTATTTAAATTACCAAAACCGAAGACCTGACTATATCAGCGCATTTTTTAATGTGATTGACTGGAAAGAAGTGGGAGCAAGGTATGTCCAAAATGAGGAATAGAATTACCTCCATAAAATAAAAAAAGGGAAACGAAAGTTTCCCTTTTTTTGCCCCAAATTTACCATAAACTTAACCTACTTATGCTATGGTGAGACAAATGTATGTGAATATAGCCGGACAATTAGAGGTTTTAGATAAAAAACAATTATATCCGACAAAAAGCATAAAATTGAAAGAAAAAAAGGTGATTTTACTTTAAGAAAATCGGATGGTTTAAAAATAAAAAAAGGTAAACGAGAGTTTACCTTTTTTTGCCCCAAATCTACCATGAACTTAACCTACTTATGCTATGGTATGGTCAAATATATTTCAATTATTTTGAATAGATACTTGCAAAACAATGTTTTAGATTAAAAACAAAAAACACCGATAAAAGGAATAAAAAAATAAGAATAATGTAAGAAAATATAAACTCAAAAATATTTAATAAGCACGCTCTTTGTTCCCTTCATAAAAATTGATGAAGGCTTTATTAACTACCCTGTTTCCACCGGGAGTGGGATAATCTCCAGTAAAGTACCAGTCACCTAAATTTTTTGGACAAGCTTTGTGTAGGTTTTCTACAGTTTGAAAAATAATTTTAACACCTGCCTTGGTGTCCTCTGGTTTTAGAATTTCAGCAATTTTATCTGAAATTTCATCGTCTGTAAAAGGGGTGTATATTTCCTTTACAAAATTGGTGACTTCAGAATCTTCAAGATGCTCCTGAACTTTACATTTTTTATAAACTTCTTCAATAACATTTTGTTTTCCGTTTTCTTTGAGAAGCTCCAAAGCTGCTTCAAATGCTATTAGGTTTTCAAGTCGTGCCATATCAATTCCGTAACAGTCCGGATACCTGATTTGTGGTGCTGATGAAACAACAATTATTTGTTTTGGTTTTAACCGGTCAAGAATTTTTAAAATACTCTTTTTTAAAGTTGTTCCTCTTACAATGCTGTCGTCTATGATAACCAGGCTGTCTTCCGGTTTTATAACGCCATAGGTAACATCATAAACGTGGGCTACAAGATCATCCCTACTACTGTCTTCGGTAATAAATGTTCTTAACTTGACATCCTTAATGGCAATTTTTTCTGTTCTTAATTTATACGATTGGATTTTTTCAAGTTTTTCGTTGGTAAGATTTCCTTGTTCTTTTAAAATTGCTTCGTTTTTCTGTTTGTTGAGCTCATCCTGAGCAGCTTCCACCATTCCGTAAAAGGAGGTTTCTGCTGTGTTTGGAATATATGAAAAAACGGTTTTCTGAGTATCATAGTTGATGGCCTGAAGCACTTTGGGCATCAACAACCTACCCAGTTCTTTTCTTTCCTGATAGATTTCAGCATCGCTTCCTCTTGAAAAATAAATACGTTCAAAGGAACACGATTTTTTTTCGAGTGGGGTCAGTACCGGTTCAATGGAGAATTTTCCAGATTTTTTAACTATAAGCGCATGACCCGGATCAAGTTCTTGCACGCTTTCAAAAGGCACGTTAAAAACGGTTTGAATCACCGGGCGTTCAGAAGCAATAACAACCACTTCATCGTCTTTGTAATAGTATGTGGGTCTGATTCCGGCCGGGTCTCTTAATACAAAACAATCGCCGTGACCTAAAAGTCCTGCCATAGCATAACCACCATCCCAGTCTTTGGATGATTTTTTAAGTATTTTTTGAATGTCAAGTTTCTTTGCTATGTAGGGCGAAGCTTCAATTTTGGTTAATCCTTTTGCTTTCGCTTTTTTATAGAGTTTGTTTACTGCATCGTCTAGAAAATGCCCGATTTTTTCCATAACCGTAATGGTGTCGGCTTTTTCTTTGGGGTGCATTCCCATATCAATGAGGTTGTTAAAC
Source organism: Planktosalinus sp. (assembly GCF_059864935.1). Taxonomy (NCBI): domain Bacteria; kingdom Pseudomonadati; phylum Bacteroidota; class Flavobacteriia; order Flavobacteriales; family Flavobacteriaceae; genus Planktosalinus; species Planktosalinus sp. The sequence goes on along the minus strand of NZ_JCBCCK010000165.1, from coordinate 8,072 downwards.
AGCTGGGTGGTATTGGTCATATTAAAATTTCCGGCAATGATTAAATTGCGGTGCATCCAGTTGTTTTGACGCATAAAAGGGTGCACGTTTTCGACACTGTTTTTGCCAAAAGTTCCATAACGTACATGGCCAAGAAGCAGCTCTCCAACAAAAGGCATATTACTTTTTTGTGCTGCAACGTCGTTTATATATTCGGGAAATTCTGTAAAATAATTATTGATTTCGTCATTGATGTGGTTAAAAATGTCCTGAATGGGCTGCGCAGCGTTTGAACGCTTACGACTTATGTATCTGCTGCCCGGCTGGGCATCAAGTTTTACGCTGGCAAAACCGGCACCATCCTGGCCACGGTTGTGTTGCTTTTCCATCATCAGGTACATTTTGTTGACGCCATAAAATGCCGTACCATACTTTTCATGATAGTATTCAAGTGGTTTTAACAACCGGATTAATGCAATGCCACATTCGTGTTTTAACTGGTCACTCATAGTGCTATATTGAGTCTAATTTAATTAAAAAACGCTCCAAATTTTGGAGCGCATATTTATTTTAGTTCGATTTCAAACTGAGTTAAATTTTTAAACTGAAGCAGGCGTTTATGTAACTCTGCCTGAGTAAGCGTTTGCATCCGCTCGGTTCCGAATTTTTCGACACAAAAAGAGGCAAGCGTTGAGCCGTATATAATAGCATTTTTCATATTGTCAAAACTCAAATCGTCACTTTTTGAAAGATAACCTGCAAAGCCACCAGCAAAGGTGTCTCCCGCTCCGGTGGGATCAAAAACTTCTTCCAGAGGCAATGCCGGGGCAAAAAATATTTGTTCTTCGTGAAAAAGTAACGCACCATGCTCTCCTTTTTTTATCACAACATATTTTGGGCCCATATCCTGAATTTTTCTGGCTGCAACAACCAGCGAGTATTCTCCGGTGAGTTGTCTCGCTTCTTCGTCGTTGATTGTAATGACATCTACTTTTGATATCACTTGCTTGAGCAAGTCCAAAGTGTTGTCCATCCAAAAGTTCATGGTGTCCAGAATTATAAGTTTTGGTCGAGGCTCCATTTGACCAATTACACTTAATTGAACAGCAGGATGCAGGTTGCCCAACATTACTATTTCCGCATTTTTAAAATTTTCGGGCACCTTTGGGCTGAAGTCTGCAAGCACATTGAGTTGGGTGTCGAGGGTATCTCTGGAGTTGAGGTCGTTTCTGTATTTGCCACTCCAGAAAAATGTTTTTCCGCTTTCAACAACTTCGAGCGCGGAAACATCAATATTTCGCTGCTCGAAAAGGTCTATATATTTTCTGGGAAAATCGCCGCCAACAACAGATACTATTGCAGCATCAGCCTGAAATTGAGAAGCGGCCAGGCCAATGTATGTGGCTGCTCCGCCCAGGATTTTATCGGTTTTCCCGAAAGGGGTTTCAATAGCGTCAAAAGCGACGGTGCCCACAATGACTAATTTGCTCATGCTTTGAGTTTAATTGGAGGTGCAAATATAGACCAATATTTTGGTTGAAAAAAAAACAGAATCCCCAAAGTTACTCCTCTTAGAGTTTACTTTTGAATGGTAATATAATTCTGAGGAAGTAAAAAATAGTCTTGAGATACCCCATTCAAATATATGGTGTGCTGAGGGTTTTTAAAAATTTCCTTTTTGTTTTGAATGCGAAGGGTGTCAACAGTACTGTCCGGAAATTTAAGCAAATAATAAGAGTTGTGATTCCAATGAGCCCAATTGTCATATCCACACTCTGAAGTAGGTCCCATACCCACATGAACACCCATAAAAAAAGTGTGCCCAGAAGCACTTGTTCCTTTATGGCCAAAGACAACTGTTTCAAAGGTTGAATAGTCATCATCTACTTGATATAGTGGGTCCCAAATAACTTCATTGTTGTAAAAGGGAATGGGAGAGAGTACACCGTTTTGCATTTCATGTTTATTGGAAATAAAAACCTCTTCATCTTCAAAATGCTCGTTTCCATTCTTTAGCTCAAAATAGAGTTCATATTCAATAGGCGAAAATTTAAAAATGGAATCACAATCGTCTGCTTTACCACAACTCAGCAACAATATAAACAACGCAGATAAATAAGTGATTACAGGCTTTTTCATATCTAACTGATTAGAATTCACGAGTTAAAGATAAACAATATTTCAATACTGCCATCTCCCAAAACTTGCCGGGATTTCCCCTCAGGCTTTGGATTTCCAGTTTAACCCTCTCAGGGTTTTGAGTCCTGAGGGGGTTGACAAACATCACTTCCTCCCAAAATCTGCCGGGATTTCTCCCCAGGCTTTGGTTTCCCATTTTACGATTTTTGTAGAATAAGTGTTGGTTTTCAGCCAGTGTTCTGCCCTTTGGACCAGCTCAAAAAGGTCTTTGTTTTTGGCGGTTTGTTTGAGTTTGGTGCGGCACTTCTTAACTTTCACCCAGCCCATCGCAATTTTTGAGTCAGTGTAAATGATTCTGTCGCTGTTGTTTTTTTTAAGATAGGCAAGTCCGTGAACCAAGGCTAAAAACTCTCCTATATTATTGGTTCCTTCTTTAAAAGGCCCCTGATGAAACAGTTGTTTTGTGGTCTGGGTGTCCACCCCCCGGTATTCCATAATTCCGGGGTTGCCGCTTGAGGCTGCATCAACGGCTATGGAGTACAGGTTGGGCTCGCCATATTTTGCTTTTTCTAATGGAGAAAGTTCTTTCTTTTTTAGGCCTTTTCCCATATAGTCCTTATACTCGCCTTGAAAGGCTTTTTTTGCATCGTCTAAAGTTGAGAAGGATTTGTATTGCGCACCGGTTATGCCCGTTATGGCTTTTTTGCATTTTTCCCATGAATCAAATATCCCTGTTGGGTTGCCAAACCAAACCACATAATATTTCTGCTTTTTAGCCATTTACTTCTTTTTCGATTAATTCTTCAACCACTTTTGGGAAATGCTTTTGCTCAAGTTCGTGAATTTTTGATGCAACTGTTTCTGCGTTATCTGAAGGTAAAACTTCGGTTTTTGCCTGAAAAATAATTTTTCCTTCATCATAGTTTTCATTGACAAAATGAATGGTGATACCGGTTTCTTTTTCTTGATTTTCAACCACTGCATTATGCACATTCATGCCGTACATTCCTTTTCCGCCATATTTTGGCAACAGGGCAGGGTGGATATTGATTACCTTATTACTGTAATGGTTCAGTATCGATTCCGGAAACTTAAGCAAAAACCCGGCAAGAACAATCAGGTCTATCTGTGAGCCTTTAAGCTTATTCAAAACAATAGAGGTGTTGTTAAGTTCATTTTTGTTGAAAACGAAAGTTTCAACATCAAGATTTCTTGCTCTTTCAACCACTTTCGCATTTGGATTGTTTGAAAGCACTAATTCAACCTTGCCCAAAGAACTATTTTTAAAGTATTCAATCAGGTTTTGTGCATTTGTTCCTGAGCCGGAAGCAAAAACGGCAATTTTTTTCTTGTTGTTTAAATGGCTATGGTTGTTCAATGTAAGTGATTTTAGATGACAAAAGTAAAAGAAATAGAACGGAGTTAATCTAAAAATTACTAAATTAGAGCCACATTTTACAAGTATCGTGTTGTTTTAAATTAAAATATTTTATTTTTGCGACTTACTAAAATTAAAAAATTAAAATTATGTCAGACATTGCATCAAGAGTAAAAGCGATTATCGTAGACAAATTAGGTGTAGACGAAAACGAAGTTGTAACTGAAGCAAGCTTCACAAACGATTTAGGGGCAGACTCATTAGACACAGTAGAGCTAATCATGGAATTTGAAAAAGAATTTGACATCCAGATTCCCGATGATCAGGCTGAAAACATTTCAACTGTGGGTCAGGCAATTTCCTATATAGAAAACGCAAAATAAGAAATAATCCACAATGGTTTTAAAGCGAGTTGTTGTTACCGGTTTAGGTGCTCTTACTCCAATTGGGAACAATATATCTGAATATTGGGATGGATTGAAGAACGGGAGGAGTGGCTCAGCGCCCATCACCTATTTTGATACTGAAAAGTTCAAAACGAAATTCGCTTGCGAAATTAAAAATTTTGACCCCCTAAATTTTTTCGACCGAAAAGAAGCCAGGAAACTGGACAGGTTTGCTCAATATGCGCTTGTAGCTTCAGATGAGGCCATACAGGATGCCGGGTTGGAACTTGAAAAGTTGGATAAATTTCGTGTCGGCGTTATATGGGGAGCAGGAATAGGAGGGTTAGAAACCTTTCAAGATGAGGTGTTAAACTTTGCTGCTGGCGACGGCACGCCAAGGTTTAACCCTTTTTTTATTCCTAAAATGATTGCGGACATTGCGCCGGGTCATATATCCATTAAACATGGATTTATGGGGCCAAACTATACCACGGTTTCTGCTTGTGCATCATCTGCTAATGCTATGATTGATGCTTTGAATTACATCCGTCTTGGGCACTGTGATGTTATAGTTACCGGTGGCTCTGAAGCTGCAGTTACTAAAGCAGGTATGGGTGGATTTAATGCCATGCATGCATTGTCAACCATGAACGAAACACCCGAAACCGCCTCGCGCCCCTTTGACGCCACCCGCGACGGGTTTGTTCTTGGGGAAGGAGCAGGAGCACTAATATTGGAAGAATACGAGCATGCAAAAGCCCGAGGCGCAAAAATTTATGCCGAAATCATTGGCGGAGGGATGTCAAGTGATGCCTATCACTTAACTGCGCCACACCCTGACGGTATTGGAGTTGAACGCGTGATGTTGAATTGCTTAAACGACGCAGGCATTACAGCCAATCAAGTGGAAACGATAAACACCCACGGAACTTCAACGCCATTGGGAGATGTTGCAGAACTTAAAGCAATTTCAATGGTTTTTGGCACCCATGCACATAAAATTAATATTAATTCAACAAAGTCAATGACCGGACACTTACTGGGAGCTGCCGGAGCCATTGAAGCCATTGCATCCATTTTGGCAATGAAATACAGTTTGGTTCCTCCAACAATCAATCATTCTACTGTCGATAATAACATCGACCCTGCATTAAACTTAACACTCAATAAGGCTCAGGAAAGAGAAGTTAATGTGGCTATGAGTAATACTTTTGGATTTGGAGGCCACAATGCCTGTATTCTTTTCAGAAAGATTGAACAGTAATACTTAATGAATTCCTTTCGAAACATATTTAATTCCCGTGCTGAAAAGAACGGGAGTTTTTTTCGTGAAATAAAAAAAACAATTGGATTCAGACCCGGTGATATTTCCATTTATGAAATGGCATTTACGCATCGCTCTACAAATATTACTGATAAAAAAGGGAATATTTTAAACTATGAACGCCTGGAGTTTTTAGGTGATGCTATGCTGGGAGCTGTTATTGCAGCTCATTTGTTTAAAAAGGTGCCTTCAGGAAACGAAGGGTATCTCACAAAAATGAGGTCTAAAGTGGTGAGCCGTGAACACCTGAATGAGTTGGGAAGAGATTTGGATTTGATTAGGTTTGTAAGGTCAGCCATCCCACTTGAAAGTTTTGGACTCAATATTCATGGAAATATCTTTGAAGCATTAGTGGGAGCTATTTACCTGGACAAAGGGTTTAAATCCTGTGAAAAGTTTATACATAAAAGAGTAATTAAACCATATGTTGATATAGAAAAACTCGAGGGTAAAATCACCAGCTACAAAAGCTTGGTTATTGAGTGGTGTCAAAAAAACAAGAAAAAATTTGAATTTATAGTCTATGATGACACCGGCAACGACACGATTAAACACTTTGCCGTTAAGCTTCAAATTGAAGGAACCATAGCAGCAAAAGCCCGGGCAACCTCAAAGAAAAAAGCCGAAGAACGCGCGGCAAAACGAGCCTACTATAAACTTCAAAATAAAATCAATAAAGAGTCCTCTAACGGTAATGGATAATGTTCATTAATGAAAATTTTACATACGCTTTTTCCTTTATCTCCAAGGATACATTATCTTTACGGTTTAATGTTTATTGAGAATCATGCAACGACATCAATTGGAGCTAATAACCGAAGATGAATTTATGCTCATAGCCATTCATGGCAATGTTGAGGATTATAAGCTCGCATTTTTAATCAACAAGCATTTAAACTTTAACTTAAAGCGAAAGGAAAATGACCTCGATTTTTTTAAAAAGGAAGGACACATCACTTTTTCAGTTTTTCAATATCAGGACATTGAAAGAGAAGACATTTTTTGTCTGATAAATAACACATACAAATCTGTTACCGAAAAAACCACCAGTGCCGGAAGTTTATTTGAAACAAGCAATGAAGAAAAAACTCATTATCTGATTCCTGAATTCAAAAAAACCGAATACTTTTTAAAAATAGTTTCAGATGAACCGGAAACTTATGAGCAAAAAATTGTTTCACAACTCAATAAAATTCCTTCAATAATTACAGCATACCAAGTTGATCTCAACAATTTGAAATCAAAAAACAATTTAAATTTTGACTAATGCCGCAAAGAAAAAAAACCAAAATAGTTGCCACTCTAGGGCCCGCCACTCAAAGTAGGGGAACCATAAAAAATATGATACTTGCAGGGGTTGATGTGTTTAGGGTTAACTTTTCTCATGCCAACTATACAAACGTAAAGGAACGCATTGATACCATAAGGGAAATTGGAGCTTCGCTCGATTTTACACCTGCTATCCTTGCCGATTTGCAAGGCCCAAAACTGCGCGTGGGAATGATGAAAGAAGAAGTAATCGTAAAGCCGGGAGACGAAATATTGTTTTGTACCGGAGAAGAATTTGAGGGAAACGCCCGGCGTGTTTATATGAACTATGACACCTTTCCAATGGATGTTAAGCCCGGAGAAATGATACTGCTCGACGACGGCAAACTCCATTTTCAGGTAATGGAAACAAACAAACAAAATGAAGTTAAAGCCAAAGTCATTCAAGGCGGGCCTTTGCGCTCAAAAAAAGGAGTAAACCTGCCAAATACAAAGATATCGCTTCCGGCAATGACCGAAAAAGACATTGAAGACGCCATTTTTGCCATAGAACAAGAAGTGGACTGGATTGCACTTTCTTTTGTTAGGGATGCAGATGACCTTAAAATTTTAAATGAGCTTATTAAAGAACATTCTAAATACAAAATACCGGTGATTGCAAAAATCGAAAAACCGGAAGCCGTGAAGAATATTAAGAGAATCATCGCTCATTGTGATGGACTAATGGTTGCACGTGGTGACCTTGGAGTTGAAGTTCCCGCCAACGAGGTGCCACTCATTCAAAAAGAACTGGTGCTTGTCGCAAAAAATGCCAGAATACCGGTTATTATTGCCACACAAATGATGGAAACCATGATTACCTCACTCACTCCCACACGGGCTGAGGTCAACGATGTGGCCAACTCAGTAATGGACGGTGCAGACGCAGTAATGCTTTCCGGTGAAACCTCTATTGGAAACTATCCCGTACAAGTGGTGGAAACCATGGCAAAAATCCTTAAAACAGTTGAAAATTCTAAATTAATCACAGTTCCGCAGGAACCGCCGCAAATTAAAACAATCAGATATGTCACCAAATCGGTTTGTTATCATGCGGCCTTGATGGCTAACGAAATTGAAGCCAAAGCCATCTGTACGTTAACAAATAGTGGGTATACGGCTTTTCAAATTTCAGCATGGAGACCCAATGCACATATTTTGGTGTTCAGTTCAAACAAAAACATCATCACCAGAATGAATTTGCTATGGGGCGTCAGGGCTTTTCACTATGACAGGTTTGTAAGCACAGACACTACTGTTGACGACGTTAATAAAATTGCACTTGAGAAAGGTTTTGTGCAAAAAGGAGATTATCTCATTAACCTTGCGGCTATGCCCATAAAGGACAAGGGTATGGTAAACACCCTGCGGGTGTCACAGGTTTAATTAAAATTCAAATTTCAATTGCACGGCAACCGTTTCTTTTTTGGAGGCGGTTGTTGTTTTTTTGAATTAAACAATTTATCCTTTTCTTATTCTTAATTGTTCAATTTCTTGAGTTAGGTGTTTGTTATCTTGCTCCAGTTTTTCAATGTATTTTTTCAATGTTTCAAAAGCA
>NZ_JCBCCK010000005.1:0-8513 GCF_059864935.1 Planktosalinus sp. | reverse complement strand
AGAATTGACCCAATTTCCTTCTGCCCTGAATTTGTGCAAACGGTCAATTTCCTCAGGAGTCATTCCCAAAGTAAATCCGGAATAATCGGTGATAAAATTGGGATTGAATTTTCTGCGCTCGGGTTGTTTATTTACAGTTGCAATTTCTTTGAGGGAATCGATTTGCCGTTGCAATGTCACAACTTTTTCAGATTCCAAATCGATGACCGGGTTGTTTTTAAAGTCAATATTGAAGTAGATGACTTGTGCTGCTATAATAAGCCCCAATAAAAACAAAATCTCATTTCGTTGTTTTCTAGAAAACCTGAAATGAGATTTTAATTTGTCCATTACAAAACATTTTTATTCAACTTTTTGTTTGGTAAAGAGTTCTCCTGCTTTTAATCGTCTCATATACTCTCTTAGATCCTCACGCACTTCACCAGACATCAAATAAAGACCTATGATATTTGGAAATGCCATAGCGAGAATCATCATATCAGAGAAGTCCAGCACAGCGCCAAGACTTACTGAAGCACCTATCACTATAAAGATAAGAAATAAAAGTTTATAAGCCATTTCAGTTCTTTTACTTTTCCCGAACAAATAAGTCCATGCTCTCATTCCGTAATAAGACCAGGAAATCATGGTTGAAAATGCAAATAAGAATATTGCCCCGGTCAGCACATAAGGGAACCATGCCATCACGGTTCCAAAAGCATCTGATGTGAGTTGTGCACCTGCCATATCTGCAACTTCATGCTTACCGGTAAATATTAAAACCAAGGCTGTCAAAGTACAAACAACTACTGTATCGATAAATGGCTCCAACAAGGATACAAATCCTTCAGATGGCGGATTATTTGTTTTTGCTGCACTATGAGCAATTGCTGCAGACCCTATACCTGCTTCATTAGAAAATGCCGCTCTCTGGAATCCTAAAATTAAAACTCCTATCACACCACCCTTTAATGCAGACGGGCTGAAAGCTCCATCAATGATAGCCGTAAATGCAGGGATTATGTTTTCGATATTTACACTGATGACAATGATACAGGCAATAATATAAATGCTTGCCATAAAAGGAACCACTCTTGATGTCACTTTAGCAATACTTCTAATCCCACCAATAATCACAGCAGCAACCAGAAGCATAATGATGACACCAAACATAGCTCCATATTCTGCTACTGCGGGAATCTGGCCTTTAACAGCTTCAAATGACTGGTTGGCCTGAAACATATTTCCTCCTCCAAAAGAGGCTCCCACACAAAGCACCGCAAACACAGCAGCCAATACTTTTCCCAATTTCTTTTTATTTTGTCTTTCAAGTCCTTTTCTCAAATAGCTCATCGGTCCTCCAAAAACACGGCCATCCGGGGCAATTTCACGGTATTTAACCCCAAGTGTACATTCAACAAATTTTGAGGACATTCCCAAAAGACCGGCAAGAATCATCCAGAATGTAGCTCCTGCCCCACCCAGGGAAATTGCCACAGCAACGCCGGCTATATTACCGAGCCCTACTGTACCTGATACAGCAGTTGTCAATGCCTGAAAGTGTGTTACCTGACCGGGGGCATTGGGGTCGTCATATTTTCCACGAGCCAGATCTATAGCGTGCCTAAAGCCCCTTATGTTTATAAAGCCCATTCTTATTGTAAAGAAAATAGCACCAATAACTAACCAGATAACAATAAAAGGGATTGGCTTTTGCTGTTTATCTCCATTGGGATGAAGAATCGGTACTTTTTCGTCATATATAATTGAAGCAAAGTTATGGGCTCCGGCTTCAATGACATCTTTACCTTTTGTTGAATCATAAATGGCATTGCCTTCTTTAGTAAGGTGCTTTAAAGTGCCATCAGCCGATGCATACACCTCAAGATCTTCACCATCTTTTTCGATTATGGCTATGGCATCACCTTCCTTAACTTTAGCGTTATCTGCCTTTAACCACTTTTTTAATATAAAAACACCCTCTATTCCCGGCTCCCATCTTGGGGCAGGCACTAACTTTTCATCAGCATAAACAACGGGGTCATAAATCCCAATGGCAGAAAAAGGATCCCAGAATAAAACGCTCCCAATTCCGGAAACAATGGGAGCAAATGTGCCGTTAAACCTTTCAGTAATTGCTTCTGCGGGCACTGTAAACTCTTTTGTCACAGTTCTACCCTCTGCATCAGTTACTGTCACGGTATAAGAAACCCCTTCAACAAGATTAACAGCCTTGTTTGAATGCAAAGGTGTGCCCTGGTTACTCCATTTATAAGTATATGGTGGAACACCCCCGTCAACAGTCACCTCAATGACACCATCGTTTATAATATTAGAAGGGTTTGTAATTCGTTCTTTAACTGTAAGTTCCTGTGAGTATACTACTGCAGATAAAAGCAACAGTATTGCGGCAATATGTTTTGAAATCATATTAAAAAAGGTAGTTAGTTTTTAATTTTTACAAAAGTGCAGGCAAGATGCTAAAAAAAAAAACGAATTCAAATTTTTTTGGAATTAAAATCAATATTGGATTTTTGGCTATTTTGCTAAAGCGGAAATTTACAAATCAAAAACCGAAGTACGTTTGGTGTAAACCAAATCCTTAAGCTTAATCCAGAAGGCCAAAGTGATGTATAAAACAAATCCAAAACCCAAAGTTGCAAATGAAGTGTAAATAAAAAATAACCTGACGCTCTTGGCACGCATACCCAGTTTGTCTGCCACCCTTGAGGAAACGGCAAACCCGTATTTTTCAAAAAAGGTGCGGATGTTGAAAATGAGGTTAGACATATCTTAAAGTTTAACTTAGCAAAAGTATTAATTGTGAAATTAATATCCATTATTTTTGTATATTGTTTCTTCAAACTATCAAGAAAATGAAAAGCTCTCTTGTATTTTTGTTTCTTTTACTCCCTATTTTTAGTTACTCTCAAGACATAAACATACCTGATGCGGTATTTTTAAATAAGTTAATCAATCAGGGAGTCGATACCAATGGAGATGGAATTATTCAGCTTAGTGAAGCACTTGCTGTCACAACACTTAATGTGAATTCTACACAATCGAATGATAAAATTGTAGATATGGAAGGTATCCAACACTTCACAAATCTTACAGAGTTAAGGTGCTCAAGCAATTTAATACCCACACTTGATGTAACGGCTTTAACAAACTTAGAACTTCTGTTTTGTTCGTCCAATCAAATAACTTCACTAAATATTACCGGATTGAGCCAATTAACCACACTATGGGCTCATGGGAACGCGTTAACCCAAATCGATTTAAGTGGACTGGATAATATATGGTGGATATGGGCTAACAACAATAATTTAGCTCAAATAGATTTAACCGGTTTAAATACTCTTGAAGCTATTTGGATAGCGAATAACCAGCTTACAAATATTGATTTCACTCCTACACCAAACTTAAATGAAATTGATGTTTCTGGAAATTTATTAACTGAAATTGAAGTAAACCACCTAATCGAACTTGAGTATCTTGATTGCAATAACAATCAAATAGAAGAAATTTCAATTTCAAACTTAGTAAATCTTTATACATTATACATAGGAAACAACTTAATTGAAGAAATCGATGGAAGCCAAAACCCAAATTTTATTGAACTTCACTGTGAATCCAATCCTAATCTGACCTATATCAACATGAAAAATGGGGCAATTTCTGGTGCAGACCCAGACATGCTGTATTTTGGCTTTCGATTTGATGACCTGCCAGAGCTTGCCTTTATTTGTATAGACCCCGGTGAAGAGTATGCGCTCTCTGTAAGTGGTTATAACCCAAATAATGTAATTGTTTCAACCACCAATTGCACAATGTCTGTCACAGATGTGGAAATTAATGGCTTAACCCTTTATCCAAACCCGATTGTAGATGTTCTCCATATCACTAACCCGGAAAGTGTTTCACAATTTATGGTTCTTGATGTCTCAGGCAAAATTCTTTTTGAAACCCCTTCCTATGATACAACTCAAAAGGAAATAATGAAACTCAAAACAGGAACTTATTTCTTAATTATAAGTGATGAGTCAAACAACCTGAAACAGTTCAGGTTTATTAAAAAATAGGTTTTTATTTTACACATTTATAAGGCTAACCCCCACTCCACATTGCATACACTTTCGCTTATCACAATAATTTGTTTTTAGCTCTATCAACGCCTGTGAGTGCAGGGCGTTTTTAGCAACCGGTTTAAGGGCGTTAAATTTTGCAATCACATTGTTTTCTTCACGCTCAATACTTTGTATCAATTCGAGTAAAGTTTCAGGTATTTCCTTTCCCGTGTGTTTGTGATAGCAAAAAACAACCGGAAGTATCGTATTGATTATAATCAAATCAATAAACGCTTTCGATAATCTTTTTTTTCGCTTGGGCGAAAGGGAATTGAAATGAAAATGGGTGTCCCAAAAGGTTGAAGCACTACTATTAAATAGCTCATAAATTTCCTCTTTGCTTTTAGCAGAAATGACCTTTGAAAACAATTGATGGTTCTCAGAATACAAGGCTGCCATTTGTGCCAACCGGATTGTCGGGAAATTTACCGGCCTCAACCTGAAAAACTGAACCGGAAGTACATCACGGTTTTCAAGTTGAAATTTATTTTTTATAAAATGGTATTCTGATTTTAATTTGTTGAAATAATCATCATCCAATTCGGTTTCTAATAAACCTGCTTGACCAATCAAAAGTGCCTCTATCTGAGTTTGATTTTTTTGAAGTTTCCGCAATACCGAAAAATCAAAAGACCTGGCCATCGATAAAAATGATTGCCCGTTGTTTTTTAATCCAAAATTTTTGGCAAGCATCATAAAAAGCACTGCTTCCCAATCGTTTTTTGAAAGCTCGAGCAGTTGAAATATTAAATCTGACTTGTTTTCAAGCCGTTCAAAATAGAGTCGTTCCAGCCAGTTTTGAAGTACAAAATCATCCACCTCTGCAAAGGAATCTTCACAGGGAATCCAATTTTTCTTGCCTGAAAAAAGCTTGTTGTAGCTTGAAAGTGTTGAATTATCAATTCGGTTTTTTAATTCCAAAGTGGGAATTACTGTATTGTCTTTTCGGAAAACATCCACATCGTGTTGCCAAACCACATGCAGGATTACATTGTCATAAGCCGGGTCATTTTCGTGCCGGTGGGCATACCAGTCAGATGATTTTAAATGAATTTCAACATTGCCCACCCAAAGCTGATTGCCGATTCTGATTTGTGCATTAAAAAAATCAGGACCGGAATCGAGATTGTGACTTCCCTGCTGAACAATTTCAATGGGCTCACCACTCTGACTGATCAAATTGGATGTTGAAAATTTTTGAAATTTCCAGATGTAATGTAAAAAGTCTTCTTGCATCCATTAAAAATAAAAAATCCCTTAAAATTAAGGGATGCTCTATCTCATTTTTTTTGAAAAATATTGGTTAATCAATATAACCCATTTTCTTCATCCACTCGTCGTTGTACATTTTACCCACATAACGACTCCCGTGGTCGTGAAACAAGACCACTACCACATCGTCCTTAGTGAAATGTTCTTTAAGTTGCAAAATCCCTTTCATAGCAGCTCCGGCAGAGTTGCCCAAAAAGAAACCTTCTTTTTTGGCCAATAGCTGGGTATAAACTGCGGCGTCTTTATCGGTTACTTTGGTGAAACCGTCAATGATGCTGAAATCGACATTTTTTGGAAGGATGTCTTCACCAATGCCTTCGGTGACGTATGGGTAAATTTCATTTTCGTCAAAAACCCCGGTTTCGTGGTATTTTTTAAACACACTTCCGTAAGTATCAATACCCCATACCTTAATATTAGGGTTTTGTTCTTTTAAATATTTACCAACTCCTGAAATGGTTCCACCGGTTCCAACGCCCACTACAAAGTGGGTTACTTTACCATCGGTTTGTCTCCAGATTTCAGGTCCGGTGGTTTCATAATGTGCCTGTGTGTTGCTTAAATTGTCATACTGATTGACATACCAACTGTTTGGGGTTTCCTTGGCAAGGCGTGCAGAGGTTGAGTAGTACGACTTCGGGTCGTCAGGAGCTACATCGGTGGGACAAACTATCACTTCGCTTCCCACAGCACGTAGTATGTCCATTTTTTCTTTACTCTGTTTGTCGCTGATGACGCACACCATTTTATACCCTTTTACAATAGCTGCTAGGGCAAGCCCCATTCCGGTATTACCTGAGGTGCCTTCAATGATGGTGCCACCGGGTTTTAGTATTCCGTCGGCTTCGGCGTCTTCAATCATTTTCACGGCCATTCTGTCTTTTACAGAATTTCCGGGGTTGAAGGTTTCATATTTTGCCAGTACCAAAGCGGGGATTTCTTCAGCCAGTTTGTTGATTTTTACCAAAGGTGTATTTCCAATAGTCCCAAGTATATTTTCTGCGTATTCCATATCTGATTTTTGCGAAGGCAAAGGTAAGGAATTGAACTAAAAAATAATCTTGATTAAATTTATTTGTTGAGTGGCTGTAATGCTTTGGTTTCCCTGAAATAAATTATGGCGTCATACCTGAGCGGTAAAATGGTGGGCACAAACTGTCGGCTGTCGTTTCCCGGGTTGTAAACTACGCCCACTGCCCTGTTGCCCAAAACTTGATTCATTTGATTATCACTTCTGTCATCTTCATCAAAAATCAGGTAAAAAGATTCCAGTCCGGTTTTGTGAAATTTTGACTCCACGCTATTGGCGACGGCTTTGGGAATGGTCATTTCCTGCATAGGTGCTCCCCAGGAAGCACCGGCCATGACTTTTCCTTTATAGGTTGTAAAGCCCGTTAGAAAAACGTGGTCACTCCCATGCAATTCCCGGCTTAACTGTCCGATGTTTTTCTGATCAAAATTGCGCATACTTGTAAATGATGCATCGCCAATATGGGTATTGTGTGCCCAAACGATACCTTTGGCATTTTCACCGTATAAATTGAGTAAATCTGTCACTGTATTGTGCATATGTGTAACCCTTGAATTCCAAGAGGCAGCATCCTCCTGGGTGACACTTTTTCGGTAGAACTTTTCGGCATTGTGAAACACTGTTGCATTTTGAAGCAGGTAAAAATAGGCGTCATCATTTAGGCTGCTCAATTGGTTGCGGTTGTTTTTGATGAGTTCCAAAGTGTTTTTCGTAGCTGAATCACAAGGGTTTCTACCCAATCGCACAGCATTTGCATAGCCCCAGCTGTCACCTTTATATGGCCGAATGCATTCATATTGTTTTTTTACGGATTCATAGAGTTGATTGTTTGAGCTTCTCAAAATTTCAAGTACCACATCTTTTGAACGCCATTCGTCATAAACATCCATACCGTAAAAGCCTACTTTTTGTTCTTGTGGAAGTTGATCGTTATGTGCTCTCAACCATTCTGCCAAAGCAACCACCTCTTCATTGCCCCACATCCAGATGGGCCATCTGTCCAGTTTCAACAGCACTTCACGGGCTGATGATGCAGCTCCTTCCCTGTTTTTGACATAATTATTAAGTTCATACAAACTGGCAAAATCGCCTTCAACGGCAATGAAACTGAAGTTGTGGTTCCCTATTAACTTTCGGCTAATTTGGTCACGCCAGTAATAATACTCATGGGTGCCGTGACTGGCTTCGCCAAGCAAGACAAGCTTTTTCTCACAGGCAGCTAAAATCAGCGCATTCAAATCTTCTGAGGAGTTTAATACATTTGCTTTTTTCTTAAATTCCTGAGCCGAAAATGTTTGAAAAACAAACAAGAATAGTATAAGCCATTGATATTTCATCTATTTATTTTTTTAAAAGACTTCAATATAATCATTCTAAAATTGCTTTCAAAGTAAAACCCTTTTTTGAAATACAGTATGCAATTAAAATTACCTACTTTTGAAAAAAATTGCATCTATGTTACCTTGGCATCAATACCTACTGGGATTTCTATTAATACTCGCCGGAGTCAACCATTTCAGGAAACCTAAAATGTATGAGCGCATTATGCCGCCATACATTCCTGCACATAAAAATATGGTGATATGGAGCGGTATTTTTGAAATGATTTTGGGAATGATGCTTTTAATACCCGAACATCAACACATTGCCGCATGGGGAATTATTATTATGCTTGTAGTTTTCCTTACTGTTCATTTTCATATGCTGAATGATAAAAAGGCTTCGATGAATTTGCCGAAATGGGTTTTAATTTTAAGAATCCCACTCCAGTTGGCTTTAATTTGGTGGGTGTATCAATATGTTTAAGGCTATTATGTTCGGAATTTTGAGTTGTTAAGTTTAAAATAAATTGCTTCAATCTGCATTTTAATTTTAGGAATTTGAGATTTAAACATATCTGATTTACTTTTACCAATCAAAAAAGGCATGTTAAAATCCCAAGCTAATTTGTATAGTAATACTTATAACTTACCCCCAACATAAGGATGTTTATGTTTTTGTCCCCAAACTTCCAGTTTGTCCTGTCCATCACCAAGACCAGGTTGCTTTTTTCTGGAAGCAGGCTAAAAATGAGCTTGGCAACCCACATCATGGACAACTCT
>NZ_JCBCCK010000502.1:0-2953 GCF_059864935.1 Planktosalinus sp. | reverse complement strand
TTGCACTATGATTTTTCCTTCGTCAATATTGTAGGCGTGGCCAATCCAGTCTACCATTTCCAGGTCTTTAAAAAGGTAATTCAGATGTGTTGTGATTGTTGTAGAATCATCAATGGACAAAACTTTTAGTTTCATTTTTGTTTTTTGGGGACTTTTAAAGTGCCACGAAGGTAAGAAAATAAAATTTGTAAGAAAATAGTAATAATTATGAAGTGCATGTGGTTGTAGCCACTACATTATACTGCACCAAATAAAAAACAACTAAGGTGTAAAGAAACACTATGAAAAAGACTGCAATTTTATTTTGATACTTGCTGGAGTCCATGTTTTTGAAAAGTTAAATAAAATAGCCGAAAGAACTGAGTAATCATAATTCTTCCCTATATCAAAAAAAAGCTTAAAACTACCTTAGTGTTATTTAAAGTTTTTTTAAAAAAAATTACAATCACAATTTGCTTTTTCGGCTATTTATTATTTGTCCCAGGTTCAATAAATGCTTTGGGGATCTAGCTTAAATTGACTGAGACAACAAAAATTAACACTTAAATTTATTATGAAATAAATTACTGGTGCAAAGGTACACAGTGAATATTTTGTGGAGAATAGTTTAATATATGATTTCCTTGTAACAAAACATACTACAACTCTATGAACAAAAGCAGATGAGGACTGTATTATAAAAAAAATAATAGGTTATTTGAATGCTATGTAGTTAATCACACCTCATCGGCTAAACCAAATTGTTATCCAGTGCATAACGGGTGATTTCAGCATTATTGTTTAATTGTAATTTTTCAAGTATTCTGGCCCTGTATGTACTTATGGTATTGACTGTTAATGTAAGTTCTTTTGCAATATTTGATACTGTTTTACCTGAAGCAATTAACTGGAGTACCTGAAGTTCCCTATCTGAAAGGTTTTCATAAAGCGGTTTATCAAAGGGGGCAGAGAGCGATTGTGCCAATTTTTCGGCAACAGCTGCTGAAATGTATTTTTTGCCGTTCATTACAACCCTAACAGCATTAAGTAGTTCTTCAGGTGCACTGTCTTTATTTAGAAAACCACTGGCTCCGGCTTTTAAAACACGAATTGCATATTGGTCTTCCGGCTGAACACTAAGAATCAAAACTTTGGTTTTATTGCCATCGCTTCTTATTTGTTTTAAGGTATCCAAACCATTTCGGCCGGGCATAGAGATATCGAGCAAAACCAAATCCAGGTTTTCCTTTCTGCTGATTTGTATAGCTTCAAGTCCATTTGATGCTTCAAAATATTCAAGTTCGGGAAAAGTTTCATTGAGAATTTCAATTAATCCTTTCCTGAGTATTGCATGGTCATCTGCAATTAAAACTCTCATAATCTTGACATTTAGTCTTCTAAAGGTACTAAAACTTTTACTTTTGTGCCACCTTTCTTTTGATTTTCTATACTGAATGTGCCATTAATCATCAAGGCCCTTTCCCTCATCCCTGTGATTCCGAGAGAAAAGGTATTGTTTTTATCACTTTCATCTATTCCAACTCCATTATCTTCAATCTCAAGTTTTAATGTGTTATTTTCTTCAGAGAGCGTTGTTTTTACTTCGGTTGCCTTTGCGTGCCTCATTATATTTGTAAGTGATTCCTGATAGATCCTGTAAAAAGCTGTATTGATATCTTTTTCGTATTTTACAGATAGTTTTTGGGTGATTAAAGTAGTTTTTATTCCGGTCTGCTCTTCAAAAAGTTGACTCTGCCACTCAATTGCCGCTTCGAGTCCCAAATCATCCAAAACGCCCGGCCTGAGATTTGAAGCTACTTTTCTAACATCGTTAATGGCTTTATTAATACTCCCTATCAGTCGTTCCAATCGTTCAGTATCTTCCGGTAAATGTTTTATTATTTTATTTTTTAGCCATGAAGCGTCTAGTTTGATTCCGGTGAGTTGCTGCCCCAATTCATCGTGTATTTCACGTGCAATAGATATACGCTCTTCCTCCCTGGCCTCCTGAAGGTAGGCAGATAGGTTTCTAAGTTTTTGATTAACATCAAGAAGTTTTTGTTCATACTCTTTTTGCTGTGTTATGTCTTGAATAGCACCTATAAAGCGAATGGCTTTTCTTTCTATATTTCTTAAAATAACACCACGGTCTTTTACATATCGATAGGTGCCGTTTGAATGTTTAAACCGGTATTCATTTTCCCAGTTTAACACATTGCTTTGCAAGGCTTCATCAATACTCGTCAACACTACTTGAGCATCCTCCGGATGAACATTTTCAAGCCAAAAATCAAAGTTTGTGTTCTCAACATTATGCCCAAATATGGTTTTAAAACCTTCTCCCCAAAAAATGGATTGTTTATCTAAATCCCAATCCCAGATGGCGTCAAAAGTAGCTTTGGTGACATATTCATAGCGTTCGTTACTTTGTGCCAGTTGTTGTTCAGCGATGGCTTTTTCAGTAACATCAAGCACAGTCGATATCATCAGGTTCTGTTCATATACCGGTATATTTTTCGCATTAATTATACGTTCATTAGCTTTTTTGGTTGTAATTTTTACTCCTTCCCAATTCATTCGTTTTGGGTTTCCGCTCCCAATATCCCTCATTATCATTGATTTCATTTGATTTCTATACTTTTCATCAGGATAAACTTTCTCAAAAAAGCTTTCAAGGTCACTCAATTCTTTTTTGGGCCAACCGTAAATTTGTGCAAATTGTTTGTTCATCAAGGTAATTTCTCCTGAATCGAGCTTATTGACAGCAATGCCAATGGGAAGGTTTTCAATGGCAGTTTTAATAAAATGGTTTTGTTCCCTCAATTCAATCTCAATTTGTTTTTGTGCTGTAATGTCCTGAACGGTGCCTTCAAACAGGAGGGGTTTGCCATTTTCATCTTTTATTAACTTGCCTCTTTCCAGCACCCATTTTATTTTTCCGTTGTTTAAAACAATTCGGTGTTCAATATCCATG
>NZ_JCBCCK010000495.1:0-3782 GCF_059864935.1 Planktosalinus sp. | reverse complement strand
AGCTTAGAGACTCAAATCGATGTTTCAAACTTTGCGTCAGGTCCTTACTTGATTCAAGTAACCACTTCAACCGGAAAGACAGGTATCTTCAGGTTGATTAAAAAATAACCTTTCATTAGGTTACAATTTTAAATTCATTTTAATAAAGAAGCTGTCCGAAAGGGCAGCTTTTTTTCTGGAATAAATTTTATGGGCCATGTTTTAACTGTTGATGTTATATATATTAACAAGTCATCTTGTGTTGATGTTATGAAAAATATCACTACTTGTGGTGGAAATGTTGTTTAGCTGTACGCCCGCTATAGCACAGGTACAGGTTTTTTCAGGTCATCTAAACAGGTGGGCCGGGTATCTTGAACTTAGAAAAAATAACCTAAATACTTGGATATTAATAATTCATCCTATATATTTAATACGCTTTTAGTGAATATATTAAACATAACCTAAAACCGTTCTGTCATGAAAAATTTCTATTTTCTGTTTGCCTGTATGTTCTCATTGAGCCTACAGGCTCAAATTTCCATTGATTTTGACAATATGACCCCGGGCAATGTGAGCCCGCAATCGCCTTATATCGAAATGTGGCCGCCCAACCCACTGACGGATGCACAGGTTACCGGACAGGAATTTTACTCCTCGCCTTATTCCATGCAGTTGCGAAACAACAATACCGATGATGTGGTGGTCAATTTGGGAAATAAAAATTCCGGGCTATGGGTGGTAACATGGCAAATGTATGTCACTACAGGCAATACCGGCTACTGGAATATACAAGAATACGAAAGTGCCACCCCCTCACAATGGAACGGTGAATTTCATGTGGGAAGCACTACTAGCGGTTCGGCCGGTAACATTACACATACACAAACAAATTCTACTGTGCCGTTTCCTCACGACGTCTGGTTTGAAATTGAAATCACCGTTAATTTAGATACACATAAAATTACCGTTTTGGTTGATGGAAACAGTCTCCTTCAAGACGCAGACTACGAAGACAATAACGGTGTCACCGGGAACCAACTTGGCGCCATAAATTTTTATTCTGTTGATACCAACAATAACTACTTTGTGGATGATTTTGAACTGTATGAAATTTGCGAAGACCCTCAAATTGCCGATACCAATACCTATCCGTACATTTGTGAGGGAGAATCATCCATAATAACAGTTTCGCATAACGGTCAAGAAGTGTACTGGTATGACGATGAAATTGGGAGTAATCTTTTGGGTACCGGAAGTCCTTTTAACACAGGACCTCTTTATGAAACGACCTCATTTTGGGTCGAGTCACAAAATGAAACCGGAGCCGGAGTTGTTTGTTCTTCAGTACGCGAAGAGGTTGTTGTTGTTGTTTTGGCACCCGATGCTCCGCTTGGAGACCCCAATCAGGTGTTTGTACCCGGAGAGACATTAGCCGATTTAGATGTAACAGGATCTAACCTCACTTGGTATGCCAATAGCGGGGGAACAATAGTGCTGCCCGATACAACACCTCTGGTTCACGACACTACTTACTACGTGAGCCAATCTGATCAAGATTGTGAAAGTGAGTTCCTTGCCATTCACGTTACCGAGGCCCTCAGCAATTCAGAGTTTGATATGCAGTTATTATCGATTTACCCCAATCCGGTACAAGATATTTTGCATATCGATTCGGGAATATCAATTGACTTGTTGAAAATATTTTCCATTTCCGGACAGCAGTTGGAAGTTAAAAATACAACCGCTAGCGAAGCCGAATGGAATGTTTCCCAACTCCCAGCCGGACTCTACTTTGTGGAGATTACATCGGGTAACAGCCGCATAGTAAAACGTTTTGTGAAAAAATAAAACGGCTGTGGAAGAAATCTGGCTGTAACTTACCAAAAGATATGGTGTGGGACAACTCTTTTTGACACAAACCCTTATCAGGGTTATTGATATGTACCCCGGGCAGATTGAACAAGCCTCAGGGCAGTCTTTGTTGAAATTTGAATGATAAAGTTTGTCAAACTAAATACTCATAAATAATGCACACCTATTTCTTAACAATTGGTTTTGTTCTTACAACCTGTTTCCTGAATCCACTGTCGGCACAAAACTTTACAGGTGAGTTCGTTAAAAAAACTACTTATTACCCAAAAAATAATTCTATTAATATCGATTCAATCGCAAATTCAAATTATGGTGATGTTTCCCTCTATACCATAAAACCGGGCTATTACAAATCACAGTATTATAAAAATAATGAACCCGGATATTCGTATACCTATCACGCCGAAACCCAACTGATGTATGACGACCATCCCGATAAAAACTACATCACTTACCGAGACTCAAAAAGAGGGGGTAATTTTACTTATGAAGAACCGGTCATATATCGGGACAGCACTATTATTGTATTGGGCTACACCTGTTATTTGGTCATTCAACAAACTTCTTTTGGATTAACCAAAAGCTACTACAGTGATGATGTAAGGGTTGACTACGGAAGCTTTAAGGACCACGAAGTTGGCAATTGGCACAATAAATTGAAGTATACAGATGGAGCCATACCCCTGAAGACCATAGTGGAATATGAAGACTATTACACCGTAACCGAAACGCTTGAAGTGAATGCTATGGAATTGAGCAAAGACGCATTCAAACTACCTGAAAACAAAAAAGTCGTGGCTTCTTTCTCTGCTTTGGATGAAAGGGTCACACTGGTTCAACCCACGCCGGAAGTCATAGAATGTTACCACAACATGCTGCGTGATAATAATCAGCTTATTAATACGAGCAACTTAAAGACCATTCACACTAGGTTTATTGTTACTGAAACAGGTGAAATTACCGATGTGGATGTCTATGAAAAAGACCATGTCGGCCTGTATAAAAAAGCCATAGCATTTATTCAAAACTGTGGCATTGCTTTTACTCCCGGTAAAATTAAAGGCAAGGTCGTCGCCTCTGAAGTGTACTTTCCGATTGAATTTAATTAAGTATGCCAGACTATTAAATATTTGATGATTTGGGATCAACCAAACTTTAACACTTAAGCGTCTCCTTACTATACACTTATCTGTTATTTTTGCAACCGATTAAAATTAACAAAACCAAGACAATGATCTTAAGATTGATTATATGCCTGCTGTGCTTTTCACCACTTCTTAACTCACAATCCGCAGGTTCACCCGATAATACATTTGGCACCAACGGCAAAATTGCCCATACACTCACCATAAACGGACTGCTCCATGGGGTTGCCATATACGACTTCCACATGCTACCCGGGGAAAAGATACTGGCGGTAGGCATAGCTAAAAACGGCTGTTCTAGTACTTCTAACGATTTTGGTATTGTTTTCCGCCTGAACAACGACGGCACTCTAGATACCAGCTTTAACAATACCGGTTACAGACTGTTTCACAATTATTACTTTTTGTCCATCATTCCAGTTAATAACAATACTTTTTTTGTAATTGAAAACAACCACCTGCTCAAAATAAACGGTCAAGGTGAACCTGATGTCACTTTTGGCTCAAACGGTTTTCTATCTTTAGATATGCAGGCCTACAAAGGGCTATTTACCCATGACGGAAAAATTATAGTAGGTGGGAGAAAAAGGAACACTATGTTTGAATGGGAACTTACTGTTCAACAAATCAATTTCGATGGAACCCTCGATTCCGGTTTTGCTAACAATGGCACTTTCACCATACCTCATGTGAGTGGTTCCGGAACATCATTCGGCGGTATGCATATCGACAGTCAAAATCGCATACTTCTCGTAGGCCGCCGTCAGGTCTCCAATGACACAG
>NZ_JCBCCK010000486.1:0-4772 GCF_059864935.1 Planktosalinus sp. | reverse complement strand
CCTACCAGATAAAGAAAACTTTTTTTATCAATGATGATTTTCACGGCATTGTCTTCAAAAATTTTATCTTCATCACGGGATGAATTATCAAACTTCAATTCATAAGACAAACCGGAGCAACCACCACTTTTCACGCCCACTCTCACGTAGTCGTTAGAAACATTAAAACCTTCTTCAGCCATGAGCTGGGAGATTTTGGATTTTGCAGTATCGCTTACTTTTATCATCTTAAGTAGATTTGTTCTAAATAGTGCCGCAAATATACAATTTTTCCAGTGGTAAATAGTGTTAGATTAATTATAAAATTAGATAGGGTTATAGGTTTTTGAAATAGTAAATTATTGATATATCTGCTAATCCGGATCCTGAAAATCAGGATTATTGATAAAGCCGGGGTCTGAAAGTGAAAGCAAAAACGCTTTTAAGTCTGCTTTGTCTTCTTCAGAAAGTTGTACACCGCCCTGAGCAACGGCTTTCATCAGTGGGTCTATGGTTTCAGAAAAAACCAATCCTTCACTGTAATGGTTGATGACTTCTTCAATGGTTTCAAAGCGGCCATCATGCATATAGGGCGAGGTGTAAAGCAAGTTGCGCAAAGAAGGTGCCCTAAACCGGCCATTGTCACGCGGGTCGCCACTTACGCCACCAAGTCCGATGTCTGCAAAAATCTCATCCAATCCGTTGTTGTGAAAAGTGTTGTCTGTCCACAGCGGGTTGAAAAAATTGCCATGACAATGAAAGCAATCGCCTTTGTCTTCAGACATAAACACATTAAATCCGTTGAGTTCCTGAGGGGTTAAAATGTTTTCGCCCAAGACGTGTCGGTCAAAGCGTGAATTTGCTGAAATAAGGGTCCTTACAAATTGTGCTATGGCTTTGGACACCATCACTGAATCTATGGTTGAAGAGCCAAATGCATCCCTGAAAAGTTCCGGATATTCATTATGGCCTTGCAGGCTTGCTACAGTATTGGGCCAGGTGTTGTTCATCTCGATGGGATTGGTCACCGGTTCAAAAATTTGTTCCTCCAGTGTGGTTGCCCTTCCATCCCAAAAAAATTTTTCTGTATAATTCCAAGCTAAGTTTTGTAAGGGCATAGAGTTTCTGAATCCGGGTATACCATCGATGCCAATGCTGAATTGTCTCGGGTCTGAAAAGGCATTTTGCGGGCGGTGGCAATCAGCGCAGGCTTGGGTGCCTTTGCCGGAGAGTATGGGGTCAAAAAATAATTTTTTTCCAAGAGCAACACCTTCAATTGTTTGGGGATTGTCAGCGGGAATTACAGGAGACTCGAGATATAAAGCGAAAACGTCAGGCATTTCAAGCGGCATAGGTGTGGCCACATAACTTTGGCCCTCGTCGTTTGATGAACATGACGCCAAAATTATAAGAGCCAAAAGCAAGTAAATTACCCGAAAGTTCATTATGGAGTTGTTACAGGACCCAAACTGAAGACGGTTCCACAGTTGTCACTCATCATTTTTTGCGCGGTATAATTCATCATCAGATCAGTGTTGTATTCACTTAAATCCCAGGTATGCGGATTTTTAAACCATTCGGCCACGTTCATCCTGAATTCAAAATTAGTATCTCCTTCAATGGAATAATTGCGGTTAAGAAACACATCGACATAATTGGCTTCAAAAACACCTTCACCCACACGGGCTGTTCCCATATGAAAGTTGAATGGTTGTTGCCCTTCAGTGGTGGTATATGTGCCATCCATCTGAAGGAAATGATAACCCCCTCCCAGATTATCAGGCCAGTTCCAAGAAGTGGAATTTAAATTGGGATAGATGCCGCTGCTGTTGAATTCTTCAGAAAAACCGAAAGTAAATGACACCATAATGTAATCTCCTTCCGGGAGGTTTTCGTTCAGTGTAAAAGTAAGCGAACCGGTATTTGAAACATCCACCAACTGATAACCTTGCAGGAGCATGCTGGAACCGTTTTCCCTGTAAAGTCTTATGTTGGAAACCAAATAGCGCAGTCGTTCAATCATCAGCTCATCACCGTTTTCGTTTGTAAAAGTGGTTAAACCTAAATCGTCATTACTGAAGAATTCCCCGTCCCAGTTATGGGCGATTTTGAATGTAAGGGTTGCCGGTATAGTGGCCATATCGTCATCGCTAATGCACGAAACAAAAACCGGAATAGCAATTAATAGAATTAGAATCTTTTTCATGATGTTTTTAATTTTTTAGCTTTATTATTAAAACGTCTTTTCCTCCTTGATTATTGGGCACATGAAAATCGCTACTTTCTGAACTGCCGGCCAAAACAATTTGACCGGAGGAGGTGAAGATGGCATCGGTTCCAAAATCTGTGCCGCTGCCGCCATAATTTTTTTCAAAAATAAGGTTTCCGTTGGCATTTGTCAAGATGAGCCAAAAATCACTTTGCCCGTAATTGTTGCTCACATCTTGGTCGCTGCTTCTTGAAGTGCCGAATACAATCAGGTTGCCGTCGGGTGTTTCGGCGATGTTTCTTCCTGTGTCAAACTGTGAGCCCCCATAGCTTTTTTGCCAAAGCAAATCGCCTGTTTCGTTGATTTTTATCAACCAGGTATCGGCATTTCCTTTGGGGTTGGTCACCTGTTGGTCTGTGCTTCTGGTGTCACCTAAAATAAGGTAGTTTCCATCCATTGTTCTTGTAATTGCATAAGCAATTTCAATTCCTGAACCGCCATAATTTTGTTGCCATTGGAGATTGCCTTCATCATCAATTTTCACAACCCAGTAGTCATAACTGCCCAGAGGGTTTGTAATGTTAAAATCATCACTCTCAGAATTTCCCACCATCATAAATCCGCCATCCGGTGTTTGAACGACATCATAAGCGCGATCGTTGTTTGTCCCTCCATAATATTGGTTCCATACTTCATTGCCTGAATTATTGGTTTTTACAGCCCAAAATTCACCTACTCCGTGGCGATTTGATGATTTGTTCAGCCCGGGGTTTTGAGCTGCCCTGCCTTCAAAATCCATAAAACCGGTAAGAAAATAACCTCCGTCTGAAGTTTGAAGTAAGGACTGACCTTGGTCGTTTCCTGAAAATCCAAAGGTTTTTTCCCAAAGCAAGTTTCCGGAAGCATTCAGTTTTAGCAACCAGAAATCATAAAAGCCATGGTTTAAAGAAACATCGCCGTCATCGCTGCGAGTAAAGCCAATAACTGCATAACCACCATCGGTAGTGTTGATGATTTTTGTGCCGCGATCATCGGCTGAGCCGCCAAAGGTTTTACTCCATTGTAACTCACCATTCTGATTAAGCTTGAACACCCACACGTCAGCATCGGTGGTTGTTTTATCTTTAATGTCTCCGTCGTTGCTTAATGTGTATCCCAAAACCACATAACCGCCATCTGGAGTTTCTATGATGGAATTGACATCGTCTTCGAAGGAGCCACCGAATGTTTTTGCCCATTCAATTTCACCTGTAAAGGTCAAAGGCAAATTGTCATCAGTAGTTATGCCGTCATCTTTTTTACAAGCGGTAAAGGCAAAAAAAATGAAAATGAGTATTAGTTTTACGGCATAATATTTAGGTAACATGTTTAATTTTTAATGAATTTTTTTGAGGTATTACCGTTAAGGATTACGAAATACATTCCACTATTTAATGTTGAAACGTCAATGGTTCTGGAAAATGTATTTCTTTCGTCAAAATAAAGTACTTCTTGGCCTAAAGTATTTAAAATCCGGATAGAACCTAAGCTGGAATCCTGTGATTTAATCGTTAAATAATCTTTCGTCGGATTTGGAAAAAGCGTGATTTGAGTTTTTTCAAAAGCTTCTGTTGACATGTAATTGGGGTCTTTAACCAAAAAGAATCCACGGTTAACGTCACTAATTACAATGTTTCCACTTTGAAAAAAAGGATATACGCTCCAGGCACCACTGAAGCCCACGTCATTATCACTTGGGTAAGTGTCAAAAAAACCCACCTCAGTCATCACCTGATTGTCGATGTCTGAAATATCTATAACCCTTAATCCTGCATGATAATTGGCCAGATAATATTTATCACCCCTTACATAACCATTGTGGTCAATGGCAGGCGTGGGTCCGGTATAATCAAACGACTGAAAAGGATTGTCAAGGTCTGTAAAGTCGAAGACCACGGTTCGGGTGTTGAACCCAAAACCGACTTCATCGAGTTCATCTCCCATCAGAAAAAAGCGATGGTCTTCTGTGAGCCATCCTTGGTGTGAATAGCCCACATTTGTATATTGTGCTGTACTTATGATTTGAATGTTGTTCTTGTTGGTTATATCCAAAATAACCACTTCATTTTCGTTACTGCCAATGTAAATTTCTTTACCAACATGGTCTAGGTCAGGTCCTGAATAAAAAACCACTTGGGCATCGTGCGTATAATCCACAAGATTATAGCCGTTTACAAAAAAGGGGTTGGTTGGGGTTTGAATATTTACAATGTAGGGTCCACCACTAAATTGTTGAGTTCCCACTGCATAAGCAAAACCATTTTCTTCGTTAATCACAATGTTATGGGCACGCCCAAAACCGTTGTAATGCGCATCGTGGTTAAAAGTCACCGGTGGATTGTTGACATTGCGCAAGTGGGTTAAATCAAATACCTGCATCCCATGTCCCGAAGCTTCACTTACGATAAAAACATGGTTGTCATATACTTTTGCGTCTCTCCAGGTGCTGTTGCTAGTATGTGTGGGAAGTTTGCCCAGATAAATGGGGTTAACAGGATCAGTTATGTCAATAAAGGCAGTGCCGTTACCCACACACATGATGGCA
>NZ_JCBCCK010000473.1:0-7755 GCF_059864935.1 Planktosalinus sp. | reverse complement strand
TACTATCAACAACAATTCAACCTCTACTGCCGGGTATGAAGATTTTACACATATTTCAACAACTGTGGAAAAAGGGGAGACTTATTCGTTTTCTGCTTCACATGGAGGGCAGACATACCCAAGTGATCAAGTACTTGTATGGGTAGATTTTAACCAAAATGGAGATTTTACAGATCCCGGCGAACAGGTATTGGTAACATCAACAAGTACATCACCCTGGCAAGGAAATATCACAATTCCAACCGGTGCTGGGGTTTTAAATGGACCCACTCGTATGCGGGTGCGTTTACATGATGTAGCTGAGGGCCCAATGGCGGCTCCCTGTGGTAATTCCTCTTGGGGTCAGGTAGAAGATTATACAGTGATTATCACACCATCAGGCTATGTCTTCCAAAACGGCAGCTGGAGTCCTGAAAACCCTGTGGGCGTGAGTACGATTAATGACGATATCTATGTAATGAACGGCACGACAGCTTTAACAGGCGAATTGCTGGCCAACAATGTCTATATCAGTGAAGGAGCCACTTTAAGCTCGGCAAATACCATCACCCTAAACGGTAATATTGAGAATGACGGTCTGTTGTTGTTTAGAAGCAACGACTCTTCAACGGGTCAGCTCGACACCTTTACCGGCAGTATGACCGGCAGCGGGTTGGTGACTGTAGAGCGTTATATCCCGGCGCGTCGCGCGTTCCGCCTGCTGTCCACTCCGGTAACCACCACCGGTAGCATAAACGATAACTGGCAGGAAGGTGCTGTCAATGCTGCTGATAACCCCCATCCCGGTTTTGGAACACACATCACCGGTTCCGCCGCGGGTGCCAACGGTTTTGATGCCACTCCATCGGGCAATCCGTCCATGTATATGTTTAATAATGCCAATCAAACCTGGAATGCCACACCCAATACCAATCTGGACGGTCTCGTTGCAGGAAAGGCTTACCGCTTAATGGTACGTGGTGATCGTAGTATTGATGTGACCAGCAACAGTGCGGCACCCACAAATACCACATTGCGTACAACAGGTGTGCTACATACCGGGCCATTTACTCATTCAGGATTAAGTGAAACAGCAAATGCATTTAATTTTATTGGCAACCCTTATCCGGCTGCGGTTAATATGGAAACAGTTCTTACAACTGCTACCAATGTCAACCCGACACACTATTGGGTTTGGGACCCCACTTTGGGCGGAACCCCTACACCCGGACTACCCGGAGGACGGGGAGCTTATGTGGCTGTAAATGTGGAAGACAATACTTCAAACAATCTGAGTTCACAGGCCAATAGGTATTTACAACCCGGTCAGGCTGCTTTTGTACAAACTGAAGCAAACGGCGCAACGGCAATTTTATTTCAGGAGCAACACAAAGCTGTTGCCCAGCCACAAACCCAGGTGTTTAATGTTTTATCCTCCATCAGGATGAATTTATATGACGCAGCTAGTTTTGCGGGAGGAAGTACAGCTTCAGACGGTGTGTTGTTGAAGTTTTATGATGATGGAAACAACGCTGTTACTTTTGAAGATGCGGCTAAATTCTACAATCTGGATGAAAACCTGGCCACTGTAAACGGTCAGCAACTGCTGAGTATTGAAAGCAGGGCGTTGCCGCTAATTGGTGAAAGCATTCCGTTGTTTACAAATCAGTACCGCAGAACAAGTTATGTTTTTGAAATTGCGCTCAGTGAAATGAATGACGTTGAGACCTATTTAAAAGATCATTATACCGGAACACTCACTGAACTGTCAAACAATCAAACCACTTTGTATGCATTTCAAGTGGACCCTGCTGTTACAGCCAGCACAGCCGATGACCGTTTTGAACTGCAGTTTGAAGAAGTCACTATGGGTATGGACGACACTGCGTTTGGGAACAACTTTGTACTGTATCCCAACCCGGCCACAAGTGCATTTTATATAGCAACCCAAACTATAGCAGGAGATGAGGTCATGGTCACCGTAAACAGCATCACGGGTCAAAAAGTAGTTTCAAGCCCGATGAAAGTACCTTCAAACGGTCAACTGCTTGTTGAGCTCCCCGATTTATCTGCAGGTCTTTACCTGGTTGAACTCGTTCACAAAAAAGGAGGAACCTTTACGGCCAAATTGATTAAAAACTAATAAAACGCATAATTATGAAAAAAGTAACTATAGAACCATTCAAGAAACTAATCATCGCCTTTATATTGGGTTTGTTTGTATTAACTGCAAACCCGGTGCATGCACAGGGAATTGCTTTTGACGACGACGTTGATGATGAAATACCGGCCGCGCCAATCGACGGCCTGATTGCTCTGGGTGTTGCAGCCGGCGCCTGGTACGGCATCAGAAAGCTGAAAGCTAAGAAGTAATTTTTTTATTTAAGTTGAAAAGTCTGCTTTTTCCTCAAGGAAGGAGCGGGCTTTTTGTTTAATGAATTTAGACGTGAGATTTTAGACTTGAGACGTAGATGTGAGGCATTAGACTAAAAGCTATGTATAAAACACCTCCCGTAGCTTAGGGGCCAAAATTGTCACATTCAGTTTGTTGAAGGGCAAATTCCAAAAAGGGTAGCCCGCAGATGGCGCAAATGTTCGCAGATTTTTGGTTAGTGGTATCGTATTAAAAGGATGATTGGATTTTCTGCGGCAATCTGCGAGATCTGCGGGAGAAAAAAAGACAGCTACATTTATAAACATAAAGGACTCTACTCTTTACTAACCTTAATTTACTGATGTTTAGGAACTTTGCGCCCTTCGCGACTTTGCGGTAAAAATTGAGAGGGGAGTTTGTGGGTTTGTGAGAGAGGGCAAGGGGAGTGTTCAGTGTTTATTATCAGTGTCAGTTGGCCTGTATGGGGTTAGTTTTTTTCTTTGTGAATCCTTGCCTGCCTGCCGGCAGATCTGCGGTATAAATAAAGCCGGAACTTCTCAAATTTCCAAGCACCTGCAGTAAATTTTTGTTTTTCGAAGCAAAGAAGCCACCAGGCACTGGCCGGGGGACAAATTTCATTGAATAATGATTAAACCAACAATCATTTACAATTAACCAATTAAAAATCAGTTTTCTAAATATATGTTACTAATACCTTTTACTGAAAAAAGTAGTATTATTGGTTAATTCATTATATTTTTGCCGAAAATCAACAGGGATGATAAACAAACTTCAAGCCGGCCTGAGTAAATTAGGGGCAGTGGGATTAATACTGCTAATTACGGTTTCATGTTCCAGCAAAAAAGATATTCTATATATGCAGGACATAGCTAATGTGGCAAACATGAGCACTGAAAATTATAAAGCACCTTCCATTCGGCCCAATGATATATTGATTATCAATGTTGCCGCATTTGATATGGAAGCTGCTGAACCTTTTAACCTGGTCCAACCGGCAAGAAACCTGATGCAGGTTAGAAATATGGCCAACAGGGAAGTGCAAGGCTATTTGGTCAATGATGACGGAACCATTGAGTTTCCCGTTTTAGGAACAGTTGAAGTTGGGGGCAAAACCCGCAAGGAACTTGTCAATTATCTCAAGGAAGAAATCAGTTTGTATATCAAAAACCCCATCATCAATATCGATATTGTAAATTATAAAGTTACCGTACTTGGTGAAGTCAATCGCCCCGGAACTTTTACCATTCCCAATGAGCGCATAACCATACTGGAAGCTCTGGGTATGGCCGGTGATTTAAATATTTATGGCAAACGAGATAATATTCTGGTGTTGCGTGAAGAAAATGGCGTTAGGACTTACAGTAAAATTGATATCACCAAATCTGATTTTATTCAGTCACCGTTTTATTACTTAAAACAAAACGATGTGGTTTATGTGCAGCCCAATAGTGCCCAGGTGGGCGCAGCAGCTTACAACAGAAATGCCCCAGTTTATATATCTATAGCCTCTGTTTTGATTTCATTGGCAATATTAATTACGAGATAAATTATGGATCAACAGTCTCAACAGAACAACTTACACAACCAGGAACCCAATTTACGCGAGCAACTCGAGGTGTATTTGCGTCATTGGTTTTGGTTTATTTTCGGCGTTTTTCTGGCTCTTGTCGGTGCCTATCTGTATTTGAGATACAGTACTCCGTTATTTAAAACCACCACTTCTATCATTATTAAAGACAGTAAAGGGCGTGGTGCAGCTTCAGAGCTTGCAGCATTTGAGGATATTGGTCTTATAAGCGGAATGAATGCCAACAGTATCGAAAACGAAATTGAAATACTGCGTTCAAAACGTCTGTTTAGAAATGTGGTTGATAAACTCGATTTGCACATCCGTTATTTTACTGAAGGCAACATCAAAACAACAGAAGTCTACAGCGGAAAACCTTTTCAGGTAAGGATACTGGATGTTTATGAAGAAGAACCATTCCCGAAAACGCCTTTAGTCGTTAAAATTAACTCGGCCACTTCAGTCGCGATTACAAATTCAGAAGCCGGAATATCAAAAGTAGCAGGTTTTGGTGAACGTATTGAGTTTCCCTTTGGAGCTATTACCCTGATTCCCGATATGGAACGCATAGTGTCTCTGTCATCAAATAGGGAAATTCTTGTTCATATTTCTTCAAAAGACGCTATGGTATCCATGTATCAGAGCAGAATTCAGGTCAACCCCATTGCCCGAAACTCAAGTGTTATTGAATTGACGCTAAATGACCCGGTTAAGGAAAAAGCTCAGGATATACTCAATGAACTTGTTTCGCAGTACAACAAAGATGCTATAGACGATCGTAATTTAGTAGCAAACAATACAGCTTCGTTTATAGACGAGCGTTTGAATATTATCACCAGCGAACTGGACTCAGTGGAGACCGATAAGGTTACCTTTAAGCAGGATAACAGAATCACCAGCATTCAGGCTGAAGCACAATTGTTTCTCGAAAGTGCCAGTGAATTTAACAAAAGGCAAATTGCTTTTCAAACCCAACGAGAACTCGTAAACGATTTACTTTCTTATCTACAAAGCACTGATGAAATCAATTTACTTCCCGCCAATCTGGGAATTTCTGAAGGCGGTATGGATGGTTTAATCAATAGTTACAATGAGTTGGTGCTGGAACGAAACAAACTCTTACGCAGTAGTTCGACAGCATTGAATCCCATTGTACTCAATCTTGAAAATCAAATCAATCAGTTAAAGGAAAGTATTGTCAGCGGACTCCAAAATGTGCGAAGTGCTATTGAGGCCAATTTAAGAGACCTTCGCAGACAGGAGTCTATGTTTGGTTCAAAAATCGCTGAAGTTCCCGGAAAAGAGAAAGAGTTCAGAGGTATTGAAAGACAACAAAGTATCAAGGAAGCGCTGTATTTGTTTTTATTACAAAAACGTGAGGAAACTTCGATTTCACTTGCTGTAACCGCGCCTAAAGCCAAAGTAGTTGACGCGGCATACAGTTCAAACAACCCCATCTCTCCAAAAAGAAACATTATCTATTTGGCAGCATTGCTTATTGGGTTACTTCTCCCGTTTTTAATCATATATCTCGGGCAGTTGCTCAACAATAAAGTAAGCAATAGAAAAGACATTGAACGTCTTGCGGGTCGCATTCCCTTTGTGGGCGAAATACCAAAACTGACCGGTAAAGAAGATGAACTTATAAAACATAATGACATGTCAGTTCTGGCTGAGTCGTTCAGGATTTTACGTACCAACCTGGAATATTTGTTTGTGAGTAATAAAACTGAAACCCAAGGTGGTAAAACGATTTTTGTTACCTCAACAGTAAAAGGGGAAGGAAAAACTTTTGTTGCGGTCAATCTCGCATTGACACTTGCCTATACCGGAAAGAAAGTTGTATTGGTGGGAGCTGATATCAGAAACCCACAACTAAAACGTTATTTTGATGAACTTGGAAATAAATCTCAGGGTGTAACCAATTATCTTGTTGAGTCAGACAGTAGTATCCTCGATTTGGTTGTTCCCTATACCCATAGTCCTAATTTGACCTTAATGCATTCCGGAGCTATACCCCCCAACCCTGCTGAAATGTGGATGAGCAAAAGGGCTGCTAAAATGTTTAGTGAACTCAAAGAAAATTTTGACTATGTGATAGTTGATACGGCTCCCTGTTTGCTGGTAACAGATACCTTTTTGATCAGTCACTATGCAGACACCACACTCTATGTGGTCAGGGCTGATTATACAGAACGTCAGCTGCTGGAATTTCCAAAAGAGCAAGTGGAAGAAGGCAAACTGAAAAAAGTGGCATTTATCCTGAACAATGTAAAAATGGCCAACTTTGGCTATGGAAATAAATATGGTTATACCTATGGGTCTGAGAAACAAACACTCTTTACAAAGCTAAGAAGGGTATTTGGTTAAGAAAACTTTTAAGGCTTAACATCCGAAAAATTTAATATAACATTACAAAACTGTAATTCTAAGCTTTCTTCTTCCTGCGTTTTCTAACGAAATCAAAGATAAACCAGACTGCAAGTAAGATGAGAAAATATCTGAAATAAGAAACCGGCTCACCACCACCACCCACAGTGGTAAACATTCTTTCCCAGCGAATTTTATCAAAACCTGATGCATTGCTGTCAATACTGAGCCAGATAAAAACAGGTTTTCCAACTACATGATTGTGAGGCACATAACCCCAACTACGGGCGTCTTCAGAATTGTTTCGGTTGTCACCCATCATCCAGTAATAGTCCTGAAGAAAAGTGTAAGAAGTCAAAGGATTTCCATTTAACATTACCTGTGTTCCTGCAACCGAAATCCTGTTATCAATACCTAATTCACTGCCTTCATACACTTCAATAATACGTTTGTAAAACGGTATACTCTCCGGTGTAATAGCTACAGTTGCACCTGCTTTTGGAATATAAATGGGACCGTAATGAGAAGAATTCCATGGGTAACGTGCGTCGTGAGGGAAAGTTCTTTCATCAAAAGTATCCGGCTCAGGACGCATGGGAATTAGTTGAACAACATTGGGGTTGTTTCTTAATTTTTCAACTGCTTCATCAGTTAAAAACAATTGAAATTGCTTAAAGTCACTGTCAAATGGGTAAATTTCATTGATACCGTAACGATCCCTGAGGAACTGGAGATTTCTCACCGGCTCGTTGGTAACCATATAATACAGATACTGCAATTTTGCCCGATCCGGCAAGTCATTCAGCTCACCGTTAATGTAAACACGCCCCTCCCTGACCTCAAGTGAATCACCGGGTATCCCCACGGCACGTTTTACGTAATTGGACTTTTTGTCAATGGGTTTGATATAAGTGTCAGGTCCGCTGTATCTGAAATAGGGCACAGTATCAGTAGGCCAGTTAAATACAACAATATCATTGCGCTTGATCTCCTGAAATGCCGGGAACCTGAAATAAGGAATCTGTGGTTTGTTGGTGTATGATTTGGTTTTCACCAAAGGAATGGTATCGTGAACCATCGGGAATGACACAGCTGTCATGGGGGTGCGCTGCCCGTAATGCATTTTACTTACAAATAAAAAATCCCCCACCAATAGTGTGCGT
Source organism: Planktosalinus sp. (assembly GCF_059864935.1). Lineage (NCBI taxonomy): Bacteria > Pseudomonadati > Bacteroidota > Flavobacteriia > Flavobacteriales > Flavobacteriaceae > Planktosalinus > Planktosalinus sp. The sequence continues at coordinate 281 of NZ_JCBCCK010000473.1, read as the reverse complement.
TCTAGAGAAGAAGTGGGAATGGTAAACGGTTGGATAAAGTAAGTGTGCACAATAGTGGCTACCACCACTGCAAAGAGAATGGCTCCTGTCCATTCACCCGATGCACTCTTTGGCTTTAAATCACGCTCAGGAAGGTGCTTGACATCTTGGGTGTAATTGATGTAGGTGATGTAAAAACCCAGAGTAACAACGCCCAAAAAAGTATCAGTCAAGCTCTTTTTACCAAAACTGCGCAGGGTTTCCACCCAAATCACAGGAAACATAATCAAATTGATAATGGG
>NZ_JCBCCK010000457.1:0-5859 GCF_059864935.1 Planktosalinus sp. | reverse complement strand
TCCACTTTTAAAAACCCGCGGTCGTATAAAAACTTCGTCCAGAAACGGCTGTAAAGTAAGTGTCCGGTGGCGTGCTCGCTGCCGCCGATGTATAAATCGACGTTTTGCCAATAGTCCAGGGCTTCCCGGCTTGCAAATTCGTTGTCGTTTTGTGCATCCATATACCGGAACAAATACCAGCTGCTTCCGGCCCAGCCGGGCATGGTGTTGAGTTCGAGCCCCCAAACCCCCGAAGGGGGCTTTTTGCCATCTTCTACCTCAACTACTTCATTTTTTGTTTCATCCCAGTGCCATTTGGTTGCTCGACCTAAAGGAGGTTGGCCTTCCTCTGTGGGTAAATATTTTTCTACTTCTGGAAGCACAATGGGTAGGTGCTCTTTGTCGATGGTGTAAGGAATGCCGTTTTTGTAATATACCGGAAAAGGTTCACCCCAATAACGCTGGCGGCTAAACACCGCATCTCGCAAACGGTAGTTGATTTTTCCTGTGCCTTGATTGATTTTTTCTAGCGCTTCAATGACTTTTTTATTCGCTTTTTTATAGGTCAATCCATTTAAAAAATCAGAGTTTTTATAAACAAACCCATTTTTTTCAGAATAAGCATTTTCTGCTATCAAATTGACAGAATCATCAATTCCCCCTTCGGGGGTTAGGGGGCTAAATATATTAGGAATAGGAATATTAAAGTGTTTCGCAAAAGCATAATCACGCTCATCGCCACAAGGCACGGCCATCACAGCCCCGGTGCCGTAACTCGCCAACACATAATCGCCAATCCAGATGGGAATGGGTTCCTTTGAAAACGGATGCTCGGCATAAGCCCCGGTAAACACCCCCGAAATGGTCTTCACATCAGCCATACGCTCACGCTCACTACGCTTGGCAGTTTGCTCGATATAGGCTTCCACCGCCTCTTTTTGCTCCGGAGTGGTGATTTTTTGAACGAGTTCGTGTTCAGGGGCCAGCGTCATAAACGATACTCCGAAGATGGTGTCAGGGCGGGTTGTAAAGACATCTATCCTCACCCCCGGCCCCTCTCCCAAGGAGAGGGGAGTTAGATTTGTCTTTATATGAAGGTTTTTTGTCTAATTCTAATTTAATTTTTTCAAGAACACTTTCAGTTTTATTTAGAACCTCATCATTAGAAAAGCGAATGACCTTGTATCCTTTTTTTACTTCAAGTAAAAGCTGTCTGGATTCGTCTGCATCTACTTGATTTTTGTGAATTTCTCCATCAATCTCTATAATTAACATTTTTTCAAGACAAACAAAATCTACTATGAAAGTATCAATGGGGTGCTGCCTTCTGAATTTATCACCCAGCGTTCTATTTCTTATATGTTGCCATAATTTTTCCTCAGCTTTTGTTGGGGTTTTACGCATTTCTTGTGCCTTGTCTAAAAACATAGAAATTTTACTGTGCTTTCCAGTTAAGTAGCCAGCTGTCCCCCCTCCTTGGGAGGGGGCTAGGGGGAGGACTTTAAACGAAACGGCAGCACCTAAGGATTTCCCAATCCAATTGGTCTGCGAGTCCTTCAACGGCTGCGGCCAGTCGATTTTTTGCAGGCCGTCAAGCAGGCGTTGTGCATAGGCGGTAATGCGCATACTCCATTGCTTCATTTTTTTTCGCACCACGGGATGCCCGCCGCGTTCGGAGACACCGTTGACGATTTCGTCGTTTGCCAGTACGGTTCCCAAAGCGGGACACCAGTTGACTTCGGTTTCGGCGAGGTAAGTGAGGCGGTATTGCAACAGTATTTTTTGTTGTTGCTCTTCGTCATAGGCATTCCACATTTCGGCAGTAAAGGGGATGACATCTTCATCACAAACAGCGTTTACCAGTTCATTGCCTTCATTTGTAAAAAGCGTGATGAGGGTTTCTATGGGTTCGGCCTTGTCAGTGTCTTTGTTGTACCAGGAGTGGAACAATTCGGTGAAAATCCATTGCGTCCATTTGTAATAATCAGGATTGGAAGTGCGCACTTCACGGCTCCAGTCAAAGGAGAAACCAATGCGGTCCAGCTGCTCACGATACCGGTTGATATTGGTTTCGGTAGTAATCGCCGGATGCTGTCCGGTTTGGATGGCATACTGTTCCGCCGGAAGGCCAAAAGAGTCATAGCCCATGGGGTGTAACACATTAAAACCTTTGTGGCGTTTGTAGCGCGCATAAATATCACTGGCAATATAACCCAACGGGTGTCCCACGTGAAGTCCCGCTCCTGAAGGATAAGGAAACATATCCAAAACGTAGTATTTTGGTTTGACCTCCCCCAGCCCCTCCAAAGGAGGGGTGTTTGCATTATTTAATAATCCCTTTTGCTCTCCCCCTTTGGGGGAGCTTGAGGGGGATGGATTTTCGGCTTTAAAGGTTTGGTTTTCTTCCCAGTACTTGCGCCATTTGGCTTCTATGTCGTTGAAATGGTATTTCATTATCACCCTTTGATTTAATTCGGCAAAAATACAGTTAATGTGCGAAAGTTAAAACTATTAAAAGAGCCTTTTGACTTTTTGAGAAATCTTTACCTTTGACCCAAACCAAATAATTAAATTAAATCATGAAATTTTTTACTACTTTATCCCTTTTATTCAGTTTTACAATTGCTTTTTCACAGTTCACTACACCAGGTACCGGAGTGGATTGGACACTTGACGACGTTGCAACTGCAAGCCCGGGTACAGTCACTGTTAGCGGGTCTACCTATACCTTACTTGAGGATTTAACCATAGCTGCTACAGATATTTTAAGAATCAACGCAGACCTAACCCTTGAGATTGCAGCCGGAGTGCGCGTAACGGTGCTTGGTCAAGGCTCTTTCTTTGTTGATGCCGACCAGGTTTTAGTAACTGCAGTTGATGAAGCGGCTCCTTATGACGGCTTCCGTTTTGAAGAATTTTCAGATGTTGACATTCAAAACACTACTTTTCAGTTTGGCGGAGGGTTACAGGTGTTGACAGAAACATTTACTTTAAACAACTGTATTTTGCAAAACAATGTTTCCGGAGTAGCCACAGGGGCAACGGTTACCCTTTCAAGAGGTATTCCTGTAATCACCAACAATGTATTTTTGTACAATTCCAATCCGGCGATTAGTTCCGGGGCAAACCAAAGTGTTTCGGCTTATATTTTCAACAACTATATTGAAGGAAACAACCAGTCAAACAACAACCGTCCACAAATCAATATTGGGGCAACCCGTGTAAATGATACTTTAAAAATCATTCAAAATACCATTGTGGGTGATAGAGCTATGGATCAGGCTGGCGGAATTGCAGTGGCTAATCTTGTTGGAGGAGCTTTACGTGTGATTATTGAAGGAAACAACATCATTAATAACCGTTACGGAATTACAGTTGTAGGTCCAAATTCCTATGCGTTGATTAAAGACAACATCATTGAAGACAACGATACTCAAAACAATCCAAATTTAGGCGGAAGCGGTATCAACCTGAATGCCCCCACCGGTGGAATGACAGTTGATGTGACAGGAAACCAAATCAGAAGAAACCTTTGGGGGATTACTATACAGGGTCCAGTGGACGCCAATTTAGGAGATGATCAGGACAATCCCGGTTTGAATGTGTTTTCAGATAACGGAAATAATGGCGATGTGTTTGCTCTGTACAACAACGGTCCAAACACCATTTCAGCCAAACACAATTGCTGGGTAGAAGGCGGTGATGGCACTTTAGTTGAAGCCGAAGATGTTATTTTTCATCAGGTGGACGACCCTACTTTAGGTGAAGTGATTTTTGACCCTATCTTTTGCGAAAACTTAAGCTTGGTTGAAATCAATCCGGAAGCGGTTGTGATGTATCCAAACCCTGCCGAAAATCAAATAATACTCCAGAATCAGCAGCACTTTGAAACCATTACTTTCTATAATGTCAGTGGTCAAAAAGTGTTCACAACTTCGTTAAATGAAGGAGCAAACACCATCAAGTTTGACCTTCCTGCAGGCATCTATTTTGTTGCCCTTGATGGCGGAAACAACCAGACAGTTAAAAAGATCGTGGTGAGATAGTCAACTTAGATAAAAAATGATTGAAAGCTTTAATAAGAACTCTGCGTCTTTGCGGCTTTGCGAGAAAAAAAAGGTGTCACGCAAAGGCGCAGAGTTGCAAAGAGAACAACAATTAAAGTTGAATAATTTGACTAAAGCAACGGTTTTCAGAATAACTATTATAAATCCGGAAGTCAACCTTTCGGATTTTTTTATGCTTAAAATCATTTTAGCCTCAAAGGATTGGCGTAAATTTGCACCCTCAAAAGGAAAATGAAGTGAAACCATCCCAAATCGAAAAACTGGAATTCAATAAAGAAGAAATGAAACACTATGGCTACCAAGTGATGGATGCTATCGTGGAACATTTTGACACTCAAAATAATAAATATCCTGTGGCGACTGCTTCCAGAAAAGAAATGGATACCTTGTTTTTGGAAGACGCTCCGGAAAAACCGACAGATGCCCGTGAGGTTTTGGACTTTGTCCTGCAAAAAGTAATGACCCAAAGCAATGTGGTGAGCCATCCAAAATCTTATTCATTTGTGCCCGGTCCCAGCAATTTTATAAGTGCCATGGGCGATGCTCTCGCCAGCGGTTTCAATATTTTTTCAGGAGGGTGGGCGGCTTCCCCGGCTGCAGCTCAAATGGAAATAACAACCTTAAACTGGTTGCTGAAAATGTATGGTTTTCCCGTAAAAAGCGGCGGCGGTATTTTTACCAGCGGCGGCTCGATGGCTAACTTAACTGCGGTGGCCACTGCCCGCAAAGTAAAATGTGGTGACGATTATTCCAAAGCGGTCATCTACCTCTCAGATCAGGCACATTCTTCCAATATTAAAGCCATTCGCATTCTGGGTTTCCGTAAAGAACAAATCCGCATCATTCCCACCGATGCCGAATTTAAAATTGCACTTAATAAACTGAAAAACGCAATTGCAAAAGACAAAATCGAGGGGTGGCAACCCTTCTGTTTTATCGCTTCCGCGGGAACCACCAACACCGGTACTGTGGATCCACTCAACGAACTTGCAAGCATTTGTAAAAAAGAAAAAATCTGGCTCCATATAGATGCCGCTTATGGTGGTGCGGCCATACTGGCCAAAAACGGAAAACAACTCTTAAAAGGCATTGAAAAAGCTGATTCCATCACCGTTGACCCGCACAAATGGTTTTACCAACCTTACGAAATTGGTTGCCTTTTAGTGAGAAACCACAAATGGCTAAGCGGTACCTTTACCGAAAAACCGGAATACCTGCGCGACATAGAAGGCAACGAATCTGAAATCAATTTTTATGACCACGGCATAGAGTTAACACGACGCTTCAGGGCATTGAAGTTTTATATGTCCATCAAAACCTTTGGTTTAAAATTGTTTAGAAAAGCAGTAGAATACAACATTAAATTAGCTGAGCAAACCGAAGACCACCTGCGTAACAGCAATCAATGGGAAGTAGTCTCGCCCGCGACATTGGCAATCATCAACTTCAGGTTCAATCCCATGGACAAAAACCTCACAGAAAAACAACTTGATAAAATCAATCAGAAAATATCTGAAAAAGTGGTGGCTTCCCGGGAAGCACTGTTGGTGACTACATTATTAAACAGACAAGTTGTTTTGCGCATGTGTTTAATCAACCCGCGAACAACGATGGACGATATCAAAAGCACCTTGCAACTCTGTGAACAATTTGCAGCCGAATAGATGAGCCGGGACTATAATATACTCATCATCGGCGGAGGAGCTGCCGGGTTTTTTACCGTTATCAACGTAGCAGAACTGAATCCGGATTATAAAATTGCCATACTCGAACGCGGTAAAGAAGTACTGACCAAAGTGCGCATCTCAGGCGG
>NZ_JCBCCK010000115.1:0-2073 GCF_059864935.1 Planktosalinus sp. | reverse complement strand
AGAAGCAAAACATTTTACGGGATATTGACTATATTTTTTTCTTGTAATAGGTTGTTTTTTTATCTCCATATTTTTCGATAAGGCCTTTTTCTACTCCATTTTTCAAATCTCTACTTGCGGTTGCTGTTGATAGTTCTGAATACTGTTTTAAATACTCTTTACGGGTAAATTCTTTCGTAAAACTTTCTAAAAATAGTTCTAATCGTTCTGTGTTATTTAATTTTATTGTACCGGTTTCAAGAAGTTCATCCAACGATTGGTCTATAATGGCCAACATAAACTCAATAAATTTGGTTGATTTTCCCGCTTTGTCACAGGCAGAAAGCACATAGTAATAATCATCTTGATTTTTTGCTATCAAAGTCTCAAATGGCAAAAACTCAAACAATGGATATTCGTGCATTAAAATGGACGTTTGCCATAATCTTCCCATTCTTCCGTTGCCATCTGTAAAGGGATGAATGAATTCCATTTCGTAATGAAAAACACAACTTTTAATTAGCGTCAGTTCCGATTTGTCTTTTAAATAATGGAACAAATCACTCATCAGATATTTTATATTTTCAGATGGTGGGGCAATGTGTTCGACTATAGACCCTTTTACTATTCCAACTCCTTTTGTTCTGTATTTCCCCGGATTTTTCACAAGCCCATTCATTAACATTTTGTGCGCCTTTAAGAAATGCAATTCTGAATTGTATTTCAAATTTTTTAGCTCCTTGTAAACCTCCAGAGCATTTAATGCTTCTTTAATGTCTTTCTCCGGACCCACAACTTTCTTGTTTTCTATAATTGCAGTTATTTGTTCCTCAGTAAGTGTATTTCCTTCAATACTTAAAGACGATTGAATAGTTCTTATTTGATTTTGTTTCCGAAGTTTTGGGTTTTGTTTTACTAAAAGTTTAGCGTTAACCGCTCCAATTTTTTGTGAAATAGAGGTAATCAACTTTAAAATTACAGAAGTTATTTCGTAAGGCGGTTTCATTTATTTTGATACTATCATTTGATACTATCAAAAGTATAAAATGTTTTTCATTTTCAGCATAACAGTTGGGAACCTTTAGAGTAAATGTAATGAAGGAGTCAGACCTAATAGCCAAATAAATTTTCAACTACCCATGTATATGCTTCTGGCTGTCAAGCCTTAAAAAGATAAAGACCAGTATGGTAAATGCCCACAAGCCCGAGCCTCCATAACTCAAAAAGGGCAGCGGTATCCCCACGGTGGGGAACAACCCAATCACCATGCTGATATTGACAAAAAAGTGCACAAACAGTATGGACGCCACACTATAGCCATACACCCGGTTAAAGGTGGATTTTTGTTTTTCTGCCAGGTGAAGTATCCTCAAGATTAGCAAAACAAAGAGTAACACGACAGTAAAACTGCCCACAAAACCCCACTCTTCACCCACAGTGCTGAAGATATAATCGGTATGTTGCTCGGGAACAAAGCTTCCTTTGGTCTGGGTGCCCTGGGTCCAGCCTTTACCAAACCAGCCCCCACTACCCACCGCAATTTCACTTTGATGGGTGTTGTAGCCCACACCCCTTAAATCCACTTCCTGGCCCAAAACAATATTGAACCGGTCGCGGTGGTGTTGCTTCAAAACGTTGTCAAACACATAGTCCACAGAAAGTGTAAACCCGATACAGGCTGCACAAATAACAAAATACTTTAAAAAATTGGGCCTTTTCTTCCGGTTGCGGTAAAACACGATGAGTGCAATAAACAAAATGGCAAATATGACCAATGGAGGGTCAAACACCAGAGTCAATACAAAGAGAAAAGCTGCAAAAAAGCCCAATAACAAATACACAAAATGCAAGCCTTCACGGTACATCGGGAAAATAAAAGCAAAATAAACCAGTGCACTACCCGGGTCGGGCTGCATCAATATCAAAACAATGGGAATTCCAATAATGACAAAGGCTTTAATCTGGTCTTTGAACTCCTTGAGGTTGATTTGTATGTCACTGAGGTATTTGGCCATGGCGAGTGCCGTGGCAGCTTTTACAAATTCGGCGGGTTGCAGGCTCATGCCCCCAAAATTGTACCAGGCACGTTGCCCG
>NZ_JCBCCK010000416.1:0-5847 GCF_059864935.1 Planktosalinus sp. | reverse complement strand
CCATTTTAGGCGTTTGCCTGGGTCATCAAGCCATAGTTGAACATTTTGGCGGAAAATTGAAAAACATGGTGTATCCTTTACATGGAGTTTCAACTACAGTAAAAATTACTTCGGAAGATTACCTTTATAATGATATGCCGGATTCGTTTGAAATAGGGCATTACCATTCCTGGGTGGCGGAACATCCATTGCCTGAAATGTTACAAGCAACTTCAGAAGATGAATTTGGAAATATTATGAGTTTTAAACACAAAACTTTGGATGTAAGGGGTGTCCAATTCCATCCGGAATCGGTACTCACACCTGTGGGTAGAAAAATCCTTGAAAACTGGTTAAGGAATTAAAATTTAATCTTCTTCTGTAAAATCATCCAACTCACGGCGGTCTTTTTTGGTGGGGCGACCGGTGCCTTTTTTGCGGTAATAGTCTTTAGAATATTTGAGGAGTTCCAGCTTTTCAAGATTTTCTTTTGGGGTAATATCTTTTCTGTAAATATCCACAAGTTTGGCTCCCAGTCTGGACTCGGGAATGTCGAGGACTTCGATTAAATAATCCACCTGATCTTTGCGAACCTGTATTTGATCACCGGGATATACTTCCCTGGAAGGCTTGATATTGTCACCTTTTATTTTTACTTTTCCGGTTCTACAAGCAGTAGTGGCAATGCTTCTGGTTTTGTAATAACGGATACACCATAAATATTTATCCACTCTCATACTACAAGCTTTTAATTTTAGTTAATGCTTTAGGCAAAAATAAGAGTTTATTGTATCTTGCACCACCAAATTTAAACAGAATGAAATTTATTTATAAAGAAGTATTTTTACTTTTTATTGTTGGTTTAATCACAGTTTCCTGCAAGAACGATGATGATATTCCCAGGATCCCACCAAGGGATAGAGCAGTAGAAGCACTAGATGCTAAAGCAGAAATTGAAGCTTTCCTTCAAACACATTTTTACAATTATGAAGATTTTCAAAATCCCCCTGCTGGATTTGATTATAAAATCGTTTTTGACAGTTTGGTTGGTGCAAATGCCGATAAGATTCCGTTGATTGATATGGTGCAGTCTAAGCAGGTATTTGACAGGTCAGAGCCGGAAGTTATTTACACTCTGTATTACCTGAATGCCATACAGGGTGAGGGGGTGTCTCCCATCTTTGCCGATGAGGTTTTAGTTTCTTTAAAAGGGCAGTTTTTAAATTTAAATGCTTTTGACGCATCTGATGCGCCGGTGAAGTTTGACTTGACTCAAGTAGTTGCCGGTTTTATGGAAGGAATTGTTGAATTAAATGCCGCTACTTCTTTTGTAGAAAATCCTGATGGCACTATTTCTTTTCAAAATTTTGGTGTTGGAGCAGTTTTTGTTCCTTCTGGAATTGGTTATTGGCTGAATTCTCCTTCGGGAATACCTGTTTATTCTCAGTTGATTTTCACCTACAAATTATATGATGTTACACAAGAAGTGGATCATGACAACGATGGTATTCCATCTTTTATGGAAGATTTAAATGATAATGGATACTTAATTGATGATGATACAGATGGAGATGGTGTTCCAAACTTTCTTGATGCTGATGATGACGGAGACGGTGTTTTAACCCGTGACGAAATCATCATACACCCTGACGGGACTCTTGAATTTCCCGACTCAAACGGAAATGGAACTCCCGACTATCTCGACCCGACTTATCCAAATAACTAATACATAAAATCCCCTGTGAGAACAGGGGATTTTTTAGTTTAAATAACCTATTGTTTTTCCCAAACGTTGTTTAAAAGGTCTATGTCTGCCACAATCTGATCAGGGTCAATTTCAATTCGCTCCAGTTTTTTATCAGTTTCCAATAGATAGATCCATCGGTTGCCTCTTTGCCAGATTTCAACGGGCAGTTCTTTACGTTCCTTGGTGCCGTCTTCATAAGTAACTTCAAATTTTAATGGAAAGGGGAAGCCTTTGTTTATAAAAGTCAGCAGGTAGTCACTTCCAACTGTAGTTACATTCTCAATGGCAAGATCGATATTGTCATTGGTGTAAAACCAGTGTTTCCAAAACCAGTTGAGGTCCTCACCGGACACATTTTCGATATGATTGAACAAGTCGTTTGGCTGCGGATGTTTGAATGCCCAGGCTTTTACATAGGACTTGAGTGCATTATCAAATCGTTCGGGGCCTAAGATGTATTCCCTTAACATAATTAATCCATACCCGGGTTTCCAGTATGCTGTCATCCCCAAATTATTGCTTTGAGTTACGTCAGGATGTGTTGCTATGGGTTCCCTGTTAGGGTTTCTGAGCCAATTTGACAAAAAATCACGTGACAATCTGGGGCTGTATTCCCCATTGTTAAATGCTTTGGTACTGTAGTAATTGATAAAAGTGGTCATGCCCTCGTCCATCCACGCATATTTTTTTTCATTGGTACCCACTATCATCGGAAACCACATATGTCCAAATTCGTGATCGGTCACTCCCCATAGTCGTTGTCCTTTACTCTTGCTACTGCAAAATGACAGACCGGGATATTCCATACCGCCTACGTTTGAAGCAACATTTACCGCAGCCGGATAAGGGTAGGGATATACATTTTCAGAATAATATTCAATTGAAAACTTGGTATACTCTGTAGAGCGTTCCCAGGCATTGTCTCCATAACTTTCAATGGGATAAACTGATTGAGCTATGGCTTTTTTTCCATCAGGCAGGTTGATTCTTGCGGCATCCCAAATAAAGGCTTTTGAACTTGCAAAAGCAACATCACGGGCGTTTTCCATTTTAAAATGCCAGGTGACTTTTCCGCTTTGTTTGGGGCGCGTAATGCGGGTGTTGCCCACTTCTTCCGGTTTGATGATAAAAACGGTATTATCACTGGCTTCAGCTTCACGCATTCTTTTCATCAATTGTGCAGTTAATACTTCTCTTTCGTTTTGTAAAGCCCCTGAACCCACTACGATATGGTCATAGGGCACGGTAACTTTGTAATCAAAATCGCCATAGCCCAGATAAAACTCTCCGGCACCCAAATAAGGTTCTGTGTTCCAGCCTTTAATATCATCAAAAACTGCCACTCTTGGATACCATTGTGCCATGGAATATATTGTGCCTTTTTCAACATCGAGACGGCCCATTCTGTCCAGGCCTTTACCGGGAATTTTGTAGCTAAAATTCATTGTTATTTCTCCTTTTCCACCTTTGGGTGCAATAGGTTCATCAAAAAACACTTGCATTCTCGTGTCTGTGATAAGATAACGGTTTGATTTCGATTTTCCGGTTTCTGAAGAGACATTAGTAATGTCATATCCTCCATCAAGATCGCCATCAAACCTATAGCCTTGAATGGGTGTGGTGAGTGCCCCTCGGGAATCCGTTGTAAAGCGGTTTTGTTCCAAATGTATCCAAACAAAATTCAAGGGCTCCGGACTGTTGTTGTGATATGTGATTTGTACCTTACCGGTGATATTGTTTTTTTGTTCATCCAATTCAACCTCCAAAACATAATCTGCTCCATTTTGCCAGTAATCCTGGCCTGGATTACCGGAGGCAGTGCGGTAAGTATTGACTTTACGGTCAGTAAAATCATTAAATTTTTCGTGGTTGTTGTTAAAAGGTGTTTGTGCCTGAAGTGTTGTTGCCAAACAAATAAGAAAGAGCGTAAATTTTTTAATCATCTTTTAATTTTTAGAATCGCTAATTTAATTAAACAAGCCACACCACCAAAAACATTAACTTTTTTTTGAAAAAAGCCGTAATTCTCTTGTCTATTTAATATATCTAAGTTGTTGAATTTTTGACTTAAAAACGTGAGCTCGATTTAAGTTTTTATCTGTGGAAATCCGCTTAATCCGTCCCGATAGCTATCGGAATCAGCGTGCTATCTTGTCCCAATAGATGAAAAATAGCACGCAGATAACGCTGATTTGACGGACAATCGCTGATCTATCAGTTATTACTTCAAAATATAGCTTTTGCTGTATGTTCAAAAAAATTATAAGCAGCCCAAAGAGTTGGTTTGCTTTCTTATATCGAACTCACGTTAAAAGGAAAGTGGAAAGCTTTTACTGAATGTAGATCAAAAGCAACTCATGGGCTATTCCGGTGTAAACCTAAGTCATTGTGCTTCATCTGCCTCTTTGAGTGTTATGAAAGGTGAAGGAAAAACAGCCATAAAGAAGTTAATTAAAAAGATAATGGTTCACTGTTATTTATTGAACAATAAAAAGTAGTATATTTGCACGCAATTAAATCCAATTGCAATGACTGCTCATCTCGATAAAATCATAGGCGAAGGACTCACTTATGATGACGTACTTCTAATTCCGGCTTATTCAGAAGTTTTACCACGCGAAGTATCAATTAAAACTAAATTCACCCGTAACATAACCATAAACGTGCCCATCATTTCGGCAGCTATGGATACGGTTACCGAGAGTGCTATGGCCATTGCCATTGCACGTGAAGGAGGAGTTGGGGTACTTCACAAGAACATGACCATTGAACAGCAGGCCGGCGAGGTGAGAAAAGTAAAGCGCGCTGAGAGTGGGATGATACTCGATCCGGTTACACTACCAACTACCGCAGTTGTAGGCGACGCAAAAAACGTGATGCGTGAATACAGTATAGGCGGAATTCCCATAACCGATAAAAACGGAAAACTTATCGGTATAGTAACCAATCGTGACCTCAGGTTTGAAAAGGACAACAAGCGTCCCATCAGAGAAGTCATGACTTCAGACAAACTCGTTACAGTTTCAGAAGGCACTTCATTAGAACAAGCTGAAATCATTCTCCAAAAGCATAAAATTGAAAAACTCCCTGTTGTTAAAGACGACAACACTTTAGTTGGTTTAATCACTTTCAGGGACATTACCAAGCTTTCTCAAAAACCCATAGCCAACAAAGATCAGTTTGGTCGGCTGAGAGTAGCGGCTGCACTGGGTGTTACTCCGGATGTCTTAGAGCGCACAACTGCACTTGTAAATGCCGGTGTGGATGCGGTTATTATTGACACTGCACATGGCCATACCAAAGGTGTGATAGATGTGTTGAAAAAAGTCAAAGCTGAATATCCAAACCTGGATGTAGTGGTAGGTAATATTGCAACTGCCGAAGCAGCAAAATATCTTGTTGAAGCAGGAGCAGATGCTGTAAAGGTGGGAATTGGCCCCGGGTCAATTTGCACTACACGTGTGGTTGCAGGAGTGGGAGCTCCACAATTTTCAGCAGTTCTTGAAGTAGCTGCGGCCATAAAAGGTAGTGGTGTGCCGGTGATTGCTGATGGCGGAGTAAGATACACAGGCGATATTCCTAAAGCAATAGCTGCAGGAGCAGATTCTGTTATGCTTGGCTCATTGCTGGCCGGTACCAAAGAAAGCCCCGGCGAAACCATCATTTATGAAGGAAGAAAATTTAAGTCCTACAGGGGCATGGGGTCAGTAGAAGCTATGCAACATGGCTCAAAAGACCGTTATTTTCAGGATGTGGAAGACGATATTAAAAAACTTGTCCCTGAGGGAATCGTGGGGAGAGTGCCTTATAAAGGTGATTTGTCGGAAAGCATGACCCAGTTTATCGGTGGACTTAGGGCCGGAATGGGGTATTGTGGAGCTAAAGACATCGAAACCCTTAAAACTACCGGAAGATTTATTAGAATTACAACTTCAGGTATCAATGAAAGCCACCCGCATGATGTTTATATCACAAAAGAATCGCCTAATTATTCAAGAAAATAGGGAAAAGTTTTGTGTTTTCATTTAAATAAGTGTTTTTAAAAACTACTTTCTTGGGTGGTACTTCAACAGCACATCACTCAGGTATTTTCTGTCTACGTGCATATAAATTTCGGTAGT
>NZ_JCBCCK010000402.1:0-1219 GCF_059864935.1 Planktosalinus sp. | reverse complement strand
GTGTGTTGGTTATTAAGGACGTCTGGTAATCGTTCACCGTTTTTTTGAGTTTGGTACCGTTAGCGTCATAAAGATAAGTAATTTCACCAGTTTCAAAAACTATTTTTTTGGACAGGTTCAAATGGTTGTATGTAATCTCGTTGATGCGTTTGTTATGGTCAACGGTCAGGTTGCCGTAGTTGTCATAGACATAGTAGGTATAAATATACCCGTTTTCAGAAACCTGCACCTGTTTGGCCACTACCTGCCCGAGCAGGTTTTTGTATTCGGTAATGCTTCTGTAGCCGGTTTGGCTGTTTTCGTCCAGGGTCAAGGTTTTATAGAGTTTATTGGAAGGGTGCCTCCCCTGATTGGACGTGCTGAGCAGCAGGCCCCCACCGGGGTTGGCCACCATAAAATGATAGACTTCTTCGGAATTGTTGGTTTGGTACCCCATTTTTATTTCCCTGCCACTGTTCATTGCCCAAATGTTGCCCGGGGCAGCTTGCCGCAACACACGGTTTAAGGGTGAATTTTCAAACTCGGTTTCTGAATAGGGGTTTTGGGTATTTTGAAAATAGGGTGTGTTGTAAAAAGCTTCGGTATTATATTCTGCATATACTTCATAATCAAGGGAGGCACTCCTTACATAAGGGAGGTACTGTTTTACCTGCCTGCCCAGCCCGTCATATTCCACGTGGGTAACCAAGTCACCACCGGTACCGGATTGGGCGTGGGCAATTTGTTGCTTGGGCCGGCCAAGACCATCATAATATGTGACATTGACCATTACTTTATTGTCAGGTGTTGTATTCAGGTAGGAAGGATTGCCCTCTTCTTTATGAAGGATGGTTTTGATGTAGTTTTCGTTGGTGTCCTGGCTATGCAGTATGTCCTTGCCGGTGCCGCCCAAGGTTTTTTGCCATTCTTCTTCCCCACTTGCATTGAGTTTGATGATCCATAGATCTTCCTGGCCCCTTCCGTCTTCCCGCTTGCTGTGACCTTCCATTGAAGTGGAATGGCCACCGAGGATAAACCCACCGTCCCGGGTCAAATCAATGCTTTTTAAAAAATCGTTACCGTTGCCCCCAAAGCTTTTTTGCCAATCCAAATCCCCCTTTTCATCCATTTTCCATATCCAGTAATCAAGACCATAAATATTATCAGCCATCTTGCTGCCCGATTTGCCGGAGATGGAGCTGCCCACTAATACAAAACCATAATCAGCTGTGGGTTTGGC
>NZ_JCBCCK010000358.1:0-6129 GCF_059864935.1 Planktosalinus sp. | reverse complement strand
AAAAAATACTGGGAAAACGGAAACATTCGTGAAGAAATAACTTATCTAAACCATACCAAAGAAGGAGATGCCAAGTATTACAATGAAAACGGAAAACTTATCAAAACAGAAAAATACTTTGACGGTGAAATATATGAAATTAGAAAAAATTAAAACAGGGGTCACGCTCCTCTTTGCAGTCCTTCTAATAACTGGGGCACAGGCACAACTTGGCGAAGAATTTACAATCTATAAGAACAAATATCCCAATGCCGGGAAAGTGCGCTTGATCCAGGAAACACACGTTTCATTGAGTATCAATCGCGGGAATATCGACATTACCCAGGAGTTTCACGAAGAAGACCTGTACCTCGATGAATCTGCCATCAATCGGGCCAAGCAATCGGTGAACTTTTCTGCTTTTTTTGAAATGCAGGCCATAGAAGCTTCCTCGCTGATACCTGACCGAAATAGATACAGGGAAATAAAAGTCGCTACGTTTACAGAGAGGGATGAGTTGGAACATTCCTTTCACGACGATATGCGCTCACTGAATTTTATATTCCCCGACCTGAAAAAAGGCGCCAAGTCCAAAATGAAATATTCTGAAAAAGTACTGAATCCCCGGTTTTTAAGCCCGTTTTATTTTGGCGATTATTTCCCGGTCATCAACAATACATTTACCATTACCGCCCATAAGGACATCAACCTCACCTTTAAGGAGTTTCATACAGAAGGATTGGATATCAGCTTTCGCGAAAGCCAAAAAGGGAACAACAAAATCTACAGTTGGCAACTGAAGGACCTTCCTGATTTTAAACCCGAAAACGGAGCGCCCAATTACAAGACGTTTATACCACATATTATCCCCATCATAACCTCTTATAAAGCCAATGGAAACACCATCAATGTGCTTCAGGATGTGTCTGACCTCTACGGCTGGTATTACACCCTGACCAAAGACCTCAATAAAGATGCACCTGACCCCCAGCTGGTGAGTCTTGTACATGAACTTACGGCAGATAAGGAGAACGAATTTGAAAAAGTAAGGGCCATCTACTACTGGACACAAAAGAATATAAAATACATCGCTTTTGAATATGCACTTGGAGGGTTTGTGCCCCGCGAAGCCAATGCCGTGTTTCAAAAAAAATATGGCGACTGCAAAGACAATTCGAGCATCCTCAAACAAATGCTGGATATAGCCGGAATTGAAGGTCAACTCACCTGGATTGGCACCCGTAAAATACCCTATACTTATGAGCAGGTGCCCACACCATTAGTAGATAACCATATGATTTTGGCTTATGTCTATGAGGGAAAAACATATTATCTCGATGCCACAGGTAGGTATCTGCCGCTGGAACTCCCCGCACCTTTTATTCAGGGCAAGGAAGCACTGATAGCTATGCCCGGTGGTAACTACAGGATAGAAACAGTGCCCGTGATTCCAGCTTCTGAAAATGCGTTCTTGGATGTTACTCATTTAAAAATTGAAGGAAACAACCTCACGGGAAGTTCAAAAACCGAAATCACCGGCTTTGCAAAACTGGATTATTTCAATGCCCTAGAGCAACTCAATACCCCCGATAGAATAAAGCAATTTTACAATGCCCACTTTAGAAAAGGAAGCAATAAGTTTTTGATAGAAACATTTGAGGAGAAAAATAAATTTGAGTATGACAAAAACCTTTCAGTAGATTACACCTTCCATATTGCAGACTACATTAAAAATTTGGAGGATGAGATTTACATAAACTTAAACCTCAACAGGGATGTTACAGTCTTTAAAACCCGCGATGACAGGAAACAGGCCGTTGAAATAGAATACAATAAAAAATTTGCCACCACCACCACACTTGAGATTCCTGATGGATATAAAGTGTCTTTTTTACCCAACAATATTGATTTGAAAAATGAGTATATAGCTGCTTCCATTCAGTATCAAATGGAAAACAATCAGGTGATTTACACTCATTTCATTGAGCAAAACTTTTTAGTGCTGGACCCCGAACCCCAAAAAGAAGTCAACGCACTCATCAAAGAAGTTGAAAAAGCCTATAGAGAAATTGTGATATTAGAAAAAATATAAACCCGAATTATGAAAAATACATTTTTTATTTGCCTGACACTACTTATGACCACTGTGATGTTCTCACAGGACACCCCTTTTTATGTAGATTATAATTGGGACGAAAACCCACAGTATCAAGTAGACCCAAACACCACCGAGGAGATGCTGGGAATCAAAAATAAGGTAGTGACTGAATTTTTTATGAATGATGAAGGCGACCTGGAAGAATATTATCTTGAGCATAAAGTGCTGTGGCTCAATTCAGACAGTGCCATTGAATATTACAATAAAATTTATCTTCCATTTTCTTCCTCTTCCCACCTTGAGGTGAACCGCGCAAGGGTAATCACCAAGAATGGAAAGATCATGCCCCTTGACGAATCAAACATACTCACCGCCCGCGATGAGGAAACAGGAAGGCAATACAAATATTTTGCTTTTGAGGGAATAGAAAAAGAAAGTTTTATTGAATATTACTACATCCTGAAAAAACAACCGGAGTATCAGGGTAAAAAAATCAACTTACAGTCTGACGTGGAATGGAAGGATGTGTCTTTTGACCTCTATTCTCCTGAGCATTTGGTGTTCAAGGTCAAGAGCTACAACAAGCTGCCCGAAGTGGTGCAAGACACCCTCACTGAAGGAAAATTACACTGGAGCCTTGCTGTGGACAAAATGGAGAAACTGGAAGATGAGGAAGGGTCTCCATACAACGCCATGCGTGCAGCATTGGTATATAAACTCGACCAGAATCTATATAACAATATGCGTGATATAGTCTCTTATGGCAAAATAGCACAAAACATCTATGCTTTTTATTATCCGGAACATGGAAAAAAAACCCTAAGAGCACTTGAAAAATTTGTTGCTGAAGCCACCGCCGGTGTCGGAAAAGATGAAGTATCACAAGTGCGTGCACTGGAATACCACATAAAAAACAATTTTATGAATACCTCCGGAAATTCAGAAGACCTCAGTGATATTGAAACAGTAATCAGCCGAAAAGTAGCCAATGAGACCGGTATTTTAAAACTGTTTACGGCTGCTTTAAAACAACTCGACATCAAACACGAGATTGTAATCACCTCAGACAGGGAAATCCTCAAGTTTGACCCTGAATTTGAAGCCACCAATTTCCTTACAGATTTCCTGATCTATTTTCCCGGCAGCAAGTTGTATATGTCCCCGACAGATGAATCTTCACGCATAGGTTTTCCGCCGGCTTACCTTACAGACAACTACGGTTTGTACATCAAGGAAATGACCGTGGGCAACCTCACTTCGGGAGTAGGTAAAATAGGCTATATCCAGCCTGTTAAAGCAGAGAAAACTTTTGACGAAATGCACGTAAATGTGACTTTTGACCCCGATGACCTGGCCATCACTGAAGTAAAACTGGATCGCCGGCTCAATGGGTATTATTCGATGTTTATCCATCCCTATATGCATTTAATTAAGGAAGAATTAAAAAATGAAATCCTGGAAGGCTTTGCGTTGCGACTGGATGAAAATGCAGAGATTATCCAAAAAGAGGTGCATAACGGAGATTCAAAATTATTTGGCATCAAGCCTTTACAATTTGTTCTACAATTTCGCTCTGAGGCATTTATAGAAAAAGCAGGGAACAAATACTTATTTAAAATAGGTGAAATTATTGGGGAGCAAATACAGCTTTATCAGGAAAAACAACGTGTACTGCCCATGGAAAGTGAATACCAGCGTAGTTATTACAGAACCATTACGGTTGAAATTCCAGAAGGGTATAAAATAGCCAACCCCGATGACTTGATCATCAACAATGCCTTTTCAAACAACAAGCAAGAAGAGATATTAGTATTTCAGTCAAATTATACTATTGAAAACAACATCCTTACTATAAAGGCAGATGAACATTACCGTCAAAACATCATAGACACCGAAATTTACGAACAATACCGGACAGTAATCAACAGTGCGGCAGATTTTAATAAAATAACACTGATTATAGAGGAAATTTAAAGTATCGGTTTCAAAAAGCAATACCGGAACAAAAAGGATGGTTTTTAGCGTGTGAGTTAGAGTTTTTCCTTATGATAGCTTAATATTCACTCCATTGTAGACCGCTATATACTCCATATACACTTCATATCAACCCATATAGACTCATATAAAATGTAAGTGGCTGTTTTTTTTGCACTTTGTATTTTTGACGTGAAATTTTAAGCTTCAGGTTTAAACAGCTGTCAGCAAAACATTGAACCTTAAACCCTGAACAGAAATCTTAGCAGCTTCGCCGCCTGTTTTCGTCGCTGGGACACCCAAGTCAAAAACCGAACAATTTTGCTAGAGCCTTTTGCTCTTCTGACTTGATAATGGTAGAGTAAGTGATTTGTTTTGTGATTGGATGTACCACCTTTACTGCATAAATTGTCTTAGCTATGTCTATTGCTTTCTCAGGACTTATTTTGGCTTCTTTGGCCTTTAATTGCCTTTCTAATTCCTTGTGTATTTTGTAAGCTGCAAAAGCGATACAAATATGTGCCTCGATCCTTCTTTGTGTCCTGTGGTATATTGGTCGTATTCCTAAATCTGTTTTGGCTATTCTAAAGGCTTTTTCAATTTGCCATAGGTCTTTGTAGTTTTCCAGGACATCCTCTTTTTTTAATGTGGTATTGGCAATGTAGCCTTTTAATCCATCCCACTTTTTATCCTGTTCGATTTTTTCTTGGTCTATTGATATTTTGACCTCGTTCTCTATTTGTAAGAACTTGTTGTATCCTCTATTGTTTATGCTTGTCTTGGTCAGTTTGCCCGACTTGCTCTGCTTTTCCAGTTTTTTCAAACCCCGTTCACGGTTGTAGGCATCTTTCTTAGCCCTTGCTTGAGAATAGCTGATGATGAGGTTTGTGTTTGTGCCTATTTTGAGTGATGTACTTTCCCCATTTTTTAGTTCTAATGATAGGATCTGTTCCTTTATTTTTTTGCTTACCGATTTAACCCTCGCCCCCAAGATATATTCATAACCACCCTGTTCCAACAAGGTGATATTCTCTTTGGACAACAACCCTGCATCTGCTACAACAACTAGGCTCTTGAGTTTATACTTGCTTTTAAACGCATCGATTATAGGCAACATGGTATGCCCTTCAAATTGATTGCCACTAAAAATATCATATGCTAAAGGGTAGCCGCCCTTGCTTACCAAAAGGCCTAAAACGATTTGTGGATGTTGATGTTTCCCTTCTTTCGAAAACCCTGTTTTTCGCAAATCATCCTCACTATCCGCCTCAAAGTAAATTGTTGTGACATCATAAAAAACCACACTGATCTTATTGTCCAAAATGCTTAAAGTGTGCTGATAGCTGATTAGTTGTATTTTGTCTTTTTGATGCTTGTAAAGCTTATCCAGGTAGCGGTAAACTACCTGGACATCAATGTCCAAATACTGATATTTGGACAAATAATCAGTTGTCTTTAGTTTACTGACGGGGAAACAAAGCCTGGCCAAAACCAACTGTCTGAACAAACCATCTTCAACTTGATTGAACCCAACTTGGTCAAAAAGCTTTCCCAGCAAAAGCTCAGGGCCATAAACAGAAATATGTTCAATGCCCTGAAGGACCAGTCCCGTGCGATGATTATAGCCAGTGAAATCAAGTTCCTGGGCACCTGTATATTTCTTTATCCATTGCTTCCCCTCATTGTAGGGCTTATCAACCTCAGTAGTAATGGAACTACTTCCAATGGTTTTTATCGCCCGGTACTTTCCAGTGCTTTTGTCAATTACTTGAACACTAACAACACCGCTTTTATTTTTCTTCTTTCTAACAAACACGACCTAAAAATACTAAAAAAGAACCCTGGGACACCCAAATCAAAACAAATAAAATAATAAGTGATTAATAATGTGATGATTAAAGAAAATCCGTTTCAAAGTTGTCGAAAACAGGAGAACTCGGGGAACGAAACCACATAGAAGGCAAATTCGGACAAGGAAAATCAAAATACAAACTCAATAAAATCCTGGCAAGATTGGAGCAAACGAGCGAATCTTGGATAGCGGCCATCTTCTTTGTGATGAATATCCTAAAGCTATG
>NZ_JCBCCK010000516.1:0-2465 GCF_059864935.1 Planktosalinus sp. | reverse complement strand
TTCCGTTTTGTTGCAGGCCATTCACTTTTATATAACCGACTTCATTGGGTTTTAGTTTATAAATACGGTCACCCACACGACTGTCTGGATCAGCAATCGTTCTTGAGCGCACATCCATTTCGCTGCCGGGTTGAAAGGCATTGAAATGCAGGTGGTAAAATACACGCTTTAAAGTATCAGGCGAATTGTTGGTATAGACCAGCTCTTGCCTGCCTTTGTATTGGTAATTTTTTACATCCACATCAATTTCCATTTTATAATCAACGTGTTGTTGCCAATAGTTAGATCTATCTACTTGCTCGAGGTGGTTGTGGTATTGTTGTGAAAAAAGGGAGAGGGTTGTTAGGCAAAGCAGGCTTAAAAAGAGGGCTTTCATCAAGTTAAATTTAATTTTTTGTAAAGATAATTGCTTTTGTTACAACTCAAAAGGTTTAACATTTAGTAAGGGAAAGCCGTAAATGAAGCTTAGGCTTTTAACATAAATTGACTCTATTCTGCAAATTAATCAGAGCTAATACAAATAATTTTATTAGTTTTAAAACTTATTTATTATAAAAAATGAAAAAGGTTTTAATAATTCTTGGCATTGTATTTTTCTTTTTTATTGTACTCGTGGGCTTTGTGGCATTTTTTCTTGTTAATCAAGAAGATCCCTCTTACGTGAGTCAATATAATTATACCGAAGCTTCAATTTTAAAAAATACTATTAAGGAAAACTCCACTAATGCAATAGTTATTATAAACTCCCCGGGTTGCCAAGGAGCGTCGGTGTTTACTCCAAAAATTAAAGAAGAAGAATCCTTTCTGGAAGAAAACGGCATAGAGGTGTATTTTGTGGTTGATATATTAAACACAGAGTCGCAAGATGAAAAGCTTAAAAATTATATCGACGAATATCAGTTGAGCTATGAGCCCATGATTATCAACCCTGAAAATTATCCCGCGGGAAACATTTTAAACCCCAAAAAGAAGTACAGTACTTTTTTAAGTGAACTCTGCGGCGATTGTAATGACGTCTCATTGGGCTACCCGCTGTACCTGTATTTTAAAAATGGAAGCTATATCAAATCATCTTATTCCCTTGACAAGGGTGTCGTTAATCAACTATGACATTTATAGTTATCCTGGACAACGTTATTTTACTCTTTTTTCATTGAGTAGATTTTAAATAAAAAAAACCACAAATCATGATTTACAATTTAAAGAAAAAGGAAATTGAAAAGGTTGTCATTTCATCACTTTTAATGTCATTGGGCGCTGTTGTTTTGTTAAACATCATCAATTTTGTTGTTTATTTGATTAAGTCCTTACCGGTAGAATCTGTACGTTTTTCGGGAGGGCTTTTTTACATCAACGGTGAACCTTTAAGCTTTAGTCTTTTGGCAAGTTTAAAGATGTTCTTTATCCTTTGGGTTTTATTTGGTCTCTATGGGGTTTATAAGATTAGAAAGAAGATCCAGAAAAATAAATAAAGTTTGTTTTTAGTCTTTGTTGCAAAGGTTGGAGAAGCCATAGCTGGAATTGATTCTTGTATAGAAAAAAAATAAACTAACCTACCCTCCACAAGAATCTCTTATCGCGGGCTAAATTATAAATTATGAAAACCAAAGCAAACTATTTTACAAAACAAGGCTTGTCATTAGGAGGGGACATTCATTTTGAAAATGACAATTTTACTTTTAAAACCCATCTATTAAACTTTAAGAAAAAAACGGTTGAGGTAAATTACAAGGACATATTATCTATTGAACTAGAAACCATAATTGGGCCTATGTTAAGGATTATTTTAAAGAATGGAAAAAGCCTGGCGTTTGTGGTTTCCAATAGAAAAAAAGTCAAAGAATTTTTAGAAGAGAAAATTAATAAATGATCAACGAACTATTATCAACGCTCTTTCAGCTTTTGGCTTTTACGGCGATTCCATTTATAGTCTATTTGGTTAAGTTTAGAAAAAAAACCAATTTTTTCCTGTTCATTGGAATTAAAGCCCCGCCCCAAAAAGCACTGTGTCTCAGTTTTGCAGCTATATTATTGCTTGTATTGCCCATGCTTTTGCTTTTTTATTTCAACGAAGAATTTAGAGCTGTTTTACTTGACCCCAAGAGTCTCACCGGCAGTATTAAAACCTACGGGTTTAGTTTGCACACTATAATTTTGTTGGTGTTAATAGCAGTCGTAAAAACAGCATTATCAGAAGAAATATTTTTTAGGGGGTTTTTAGCTAAACGATTAATTAGCATTACAAATTTTGCAATCGGGAATGGCCTTCAAGCCATCATTTTTGGCGCATTACATATTCTTGCTTTTTGGGGCATAACGGATAATTTAGGATTGCTTTTTATTATCTTTATTTTTCCCGCCCTGTTTTCATTTGTGATAACATATATAAACGAAATAAAGGCAAATGGCAGCATAATTCCGGGATGGATTGCTCATGCAACAGCCAATCTGATAACTTATACCCT
>NZ_JCBCCK010000338.1:0-4724 GCF_059864935.1 Planktosalinus sp. | reverse complement strand
GGTTATGGACTTTCAACACCAACCAATGAACAGTACCGCTGCAAACAAATGATTGACAAAGGCATTGGTTATGGTATGGAAGCTCATCAGATTGACGGCAACAACATTGAAGACGTCTATACAAAAGTGTCTGAACTTGCCGAAAGTATGCGTGAAAATCCCCGTCCGGTGCTATTGGAGTTTATTACTTTCAGGATGCGCGGCCATGAAGAAGCTAGTGGGACCAAGTATGTGCCCAAAGAGTTAATGGAGTTTTGGGCATTAAAAGACCCAGTGAATAACTATGAAAGTTATTTACTTGAAAATGGCGTGTTGACTGAGGATGCTATCAATGGCTTTAAATCTGAAATCAAAAAAGAAATCGATGAAAACCTCAATATCGCTTTCGCGGAAGTGCCTATAGAATCAACTGAAATTGATGAATTGAGTGATGTCTATGAAGAGTTTGTATATCAGGAAACTACACCTAATTCAGAAACGAAAAATATTCGACTTATAGATGCGATTTCTGAAGGATTGAGACAAAGCATGGAGCGCCACAAGAACCTGGTCATTATGGGTCAGGATATTGCTGAGTATGGCGGTGTGTTTAAAATCACTGAAGGTTTTGTAGAGGCATTTGGAAAAGCGCGTGTGCGAAACACCCCTATATGTGAATCGGCCATAGTTTCTGCAGGAATGGGCTTGACCATCAACGGATACAAAGCCGTAGTTGAAATGCAGTTTGCCGATTTTGTTTCATCAGGATTCAACCCCATAGTGAATTATCTTGCAAAGAGCCACTACCGCTGGAGTGAAAAAGCAGATGTGGTGGTAAGAATGCCCTGTGGTGCCGGAGTGGGTGCAGGACCCTTTCACAGTCAGACCAATGAAGCCTGGTTTACACATACGCCGGGTTTAAAGGTGGTATATCCGGCTTTTCCTTATGATGCCAAAGGATTATTGGCCACAAGTATTGAAGACCCCAATCCGGTGTTGTTTTTTGAACACAAAGCGCTTTATAGAAGTGTGTATCAGGATGTCCCGACAGATTATTACACACTGCCTTTAGGCAAAGCATCATTTTTAAAAGAAGGTAATGAGGTCACAATTATTACTTATGGTGCCGGAGCACATTGGGCTCTTGAAACCTTAAACAATCACCCTGAAATTTCAGCTGATTTACTGGACTTGCGAACTTTGCAGCCAATAGACAAAAAAGCTATTTTTGAATCTGTAATTAAAACAGGAAAAGCTATCATCCTTCAGGAGGACAGCATGTTTGGCGGGATAGCTTCTGATATTTCAGCTATGATTATGGAGCACTGTTTTGAATCACTAGATGCACCTGTAAAAAGGGTGGCCAGTCTTGAGACTCCCATTCCATTCGCATCGGCTTTGGAAAAAAATTATCTAGCAAAAAATCGTTTTGAAAAAAGCTTGCTGGAGCTTCTATATTACTAATTGTTATTAAATATTTTCCTGTTTATTAAAAAATGTTAAGTAAATGATAAGGTTTTAACAACTATGCATTATTTACTTAAATTTTAGCTACTTTTATAGGAAATAATTAATCAACTTATATATGAAAAATGTAATTTATTTACTGACATTCAGTTTCTTGGTATTAGCTTGTGCAACGCCGCAGGCTGTTCGTGAGTCTAAAAATGTAATGAAAGGTGAATGGGTCCTAAACTCCATTACATATAGTGAAAGCGGAAGCTACAATATCACTATTTTTAGTGATGCTTCGAAAGACTGTTTTGAGGGAAGTACCTGGAAGTTTATTCCCAACAACAATACTGGTGTTTATACCATCGGTTCTGCAGGTTGTACTGTAGGAGACAGGCATTTTATTTTTACTATTCAGGAAATAGATGCCTCAACCGGCTATTACGATTTTCTGTTAAAGCCAACAGATGAACGTGGGCGTTCAGAAACAAATCAGGGCTTCAGAGTACGTTTGGCTTATCTTACAGATACTATGATGACTTGGCAACAAAATCTAACTGTTGATGGGAAACCATTTACACTAAATATGAACTTTACAAAAATTTAAAAAACTATGAAAAAACTAATCAAACAAACAGGAATATTATTATTAGCTGTAGCATTAGTAGGTTTAATTACCTCCTGTGATGCTACAAGAAATGCAAGCAACGCTCAAAAAGGAGCTGTAATAGGAACTGCCAGTGGTGCAGTATTAGGAGCCATAATTGGTAACCAAGTGGGCAGTAGCAAAGACAATCAGGTGATAGGTGCAGTAGTTGGTGGTGTTGTTGGAGGAACCGCAGGGGTGCTTATTGGCAACAGGATGGATAAACAAGCTCAAAAAATTGAAGAAGAAATACCGGGAGCACAAGTAGAACGCATTGATGATGCTATTGTGATTACTTTTGACGAAGGCAGTGGTGTTTATTTTGCTACTAACAGACATGACCTTAATGAGCAATCAAGAGCAAACCTTGACAAACTATCAGGAGTTATGAAAGAGTATGCAGACACCAATATTTTGGTTGTTGGTCATACTGATAGTACAGGTCCTTATGATTTTAATATGACCTTGTCTAAAAACAGAGCAGAGTCTGTTACTAATTATCTAGTTGGAAGAGGACTTAGCAGTGGTCGTTTTACTACAACCTGGTATGGACCTGACAGGCCATCGCACGACAACAGCACTGTTGAAGGTAGAGCCAAAAACCGCCGTGTTAATGTTGCGATAGTACCTAATGAGAAAATGATAGAAGACGCTAAAAAAGAGGCTGGAGAGAATTAATCTCAAAAAGACATTAATTTTTTAAGCCGAACATTTAATGTGTTCGGCTTTTTTGTTTTTTTGAATGAAGAATTTAACAGCTTAATTCCAATAATTAGAAACGAAACCATCAACACAGTTCCGGAAATAATAAATACTAGTATCCAAGCCCGGGAACGCTCCATCATCTCCCCAAAAGGCGCCTGAGGTTCCTCAAAAAACCAGAAACTTTTAACAAGCCCCATTCCAATTAGTGCTATTAAAAAAACAAGGAGTGATAGTTGTGCTCCCCAAAACCCGACTTTTAACCATTGTGACTGGTGGCTTTCCCTTTGGGGTAACAAAAAGTAGAACACAGCAGCCAGCAAAATCATCGTGTTGATTCCAATAGTGGTTCCCATGGCGTGGGCTGTGATAAAATGCGTGCCGTGCATATAGAGGTTTATGACCGGTATGGACATAAACAAAGCCAGCGTCAGGTTAAGTAATAACCAAAAATTTGCCGCCAATAAAAAACGATAGGGGAAATAATGATAATGTGCTTCTGCCTCAGTAACTTGCTTTCTCCAGTTGTAAAGAATTTTGATAAAAAACACCCATTCGGTCATACTTACAATATACCCCACATAATGAATGGTTGGGTTGGTAGGCACCAGATACAAATGATGGCCCCAGTTAAAAAGCATATTGAAAAAAGTAAGGAAAAATAATGCATACACCCATTTGCTGAATCCGGTATTGGCTTGTTCGCTGATGCGCTCCATCACATAAAAAGCCGTGCCAAACACCAGCATATTGTATGCCCCTACAATGCTACCCGCAGCTTTCCATTGTATGACCATATCTTTGATAAAAGACTCCCTGAAATAGGGGATAACCCACAGGTAATTTTCAATAAAAATAAACAGGAAATATACGATACCCGTGAGCCACATCCAGATATAAACCGGCCATTTTTTGATGGTTTTGACTTTTTGGATGAATACTACTAAAAACAATACCCAAGCAAGGCCGATTAAAATGGCAAATTCAGGAGGGTATTCCCAGTACTCCCGGCCACCAAAATTTCCGGTGAAATAGGAATAATAGATTCCGATGAGAGCGATCACCCAGATTGCCCAATGCAGCAATTGTAGGAATTTGTAATTGTTTTGTTTTGTGATTTCTTTCAGCGAATGATATATAGCCCCGGTTGCCGCAAGCAAGATCCAAAAAATGGATGCCGTAACGTGCATAGGGCGCAAACCTGACAAACCGATATTCTCTTTTAAAAACTCCGGATAGCGATAAATTAACGAACCCAAAAACCCAAAAATAACACTTACCATAAACAACACCATCGCCGTAATTAAAAAAAGGTTGCCGGTATTTTTATAACTATTTTTCATTCATCTTTCAAGTATCAGGCGCAAGTATTGTCTCTTATTGATTTTATCAAAAATATTAATTTTATTTATAATGAGAAGGCGCAAAATCTCGCGCCTCATACTTGTCTAAAATTAGTTAATTCGTAAATCATTGCTCAATCATTCCATTCCACAGTTTTCTATAATCCTTCGGATTGGAGGAACCACTGGCATTTGTTGCTTTAAGAAAATCAAATAATTGTTTTGTTTCTTCTTCTGTCAATTCGAATGGAGGCATAGAAGCCGCTCCATTTTTTAAGAAAGCATCCAGATAAAAAAATCCTTTTTCAGATACGTTTGTTAAATCAGGCCCCAGAAATCCGCCTAATCCATAGAGTTGATGACACACATGGCAATTGTATTTTTGCCACACCAACCGACCCTTTTTTTGCATCTCGGCATCATAATCGGCAGGCTTGTTTTCATAAATGTTTTCATCTAAATAAATACTCCAGGAGAACAGCAAAAATGCTGCGCTTAACAACAAAAATGTTTTGGGAATCCATTTATTCATACAGGGTATCATTAATAATCAATCTAGAAGTTTCAGCCATGTTTTGTAGTTCCCAAAGTGCTTTACTTTC
>NZ_JCBCCK010000264.1:0-5811 GCF_059864935.1 Planktosalinus sp. | reverse complement strand
CAGAGTTTAGAGCCGTAAGGGAAAAGGATTTGAAAAAATAAAATGCAAATGCAAAATTTTTAAAAGGGGCATAAAGCCCCTTTTTTATAAAGTAATTTTAACGCTATTTTTATTTAAAACAATTCTAAATAACTATATTTGCAGTCATAAAAAAATAATCATTATGAAGCAACTTATGTTATTTTTACTGGCTTTACTCTTTTTTTCCTGTAAACAAGAACCTGAAGAAAGCAATGTAGTAAATGTATATACTCACCGTCATTATGAGTCAGATCAGGAACTTTTCAAAAGGTTTGAAGTGCAAACCGGTATAAAAGTCAATGTAATCAACGCAAGCGCAGACGAGTTGATTCAAAAAATGACCTTGGAAGGCAGCAACTCCCCTGCTGATGTTTTGATTACTGTCGATGCCGGGCGTTTGTATCGTGCAAAAGAATCGCAACTCCTGCAGGCCATTGAATCTTCCACTTTGGATTCCATTGTTCCCAACCACCTTAAGGATAAAGAAAACCATTGGTTTGCATTGACTAAGCGCGCGCGTGTTATCGCTTACGCGAAAGACCGCGTGAACCCTGATGAACTATCAACGTTTGAAGAGCTAACTGACGAAAAGTGGGCAAACAAACTGCTCATCCGTTCATCAGGGAATATCTACAATCAGTCCTTATTGGCTTCAATTATTGCCAATCAAGGAGACGAATCAGCCAAAGAATGGGTTGCAGGCATTGTTAGAAATATGGCCAGAACTCCCAAAGGCAACGACCGCGACCAGGTCAAGGCTGTTGCTGCCGGTGAAGGTGATTTGGCTATCGTAAATACCTATTACATTGGTTTGATGGCCAACTCAAACAATCCTGAAGAAGTTAGTGTGGCTCAGTCCATCGGCATCTTTTTCCCAAACCAACAAACCACTGGAACCCATATCAACGTAAGTGGTGCAGGGGTGGCAAAGTTTGCCCCCAATAAAGAAAATGCCGTCAAATTTATCGAGTTTTTATTATCTGAAGAAGCTCAAAGCTTATTTGCACTTTCCAATTATGAATACCCGGTAAATAGCAATGTTGAGGTTTCTGAAACACTTATGCAATGGGGAGGTTTTAAAGAGGATACCTTAAACTTGACCCTGTTGGGCGAAAACAACAAAAAGGCAGTAATTTTATTTGATGAAGGAGGCTGGAGATAACGAAATATTTTCCGTAAAAAACCGCTTGCTCCGCCTGAAAAGGGACAGCAACCGCTGGTCGTTGATTACACTTTTTGTGGTGTTGTTGATTGCCCTTCCGGTACTTACCATCATTTTTAAATTGTTTGACGGTCCCGGTGAGTCCTGGATGCATATTGTCAAAAATCTTTTAGGACAGTATGTTTCCAATTCCGCTTATCTTTTAATAGTTTGTAGTTTGATGGTGCTGCTTTTTGGCGTAACCACATCCTGGTTGGTAGCACGTTATGATTTTCCTTTTAGAAAACAACTGGAATGGTTGCTCATTTTACCACTTGCTATTCCTTCTTATATTGTGGCATACGCCTATGCCGGAGTTTTTGATTATGGAGGAAGTCTCGAACTCATACAACGGTATTTTGGAATGGAATTTACCCGCATTGATGTGATGAACCGCTTTGGACTTGCTTTTGTGTTGAGTATTTCACTGTTTCCTTATGTCTATGTAAGCACTCGTGCCTTTTTTTTAAATCAGGCAAACAACTTGCTGGAAGCATCCAGAATGCTTGGTGTGGGAGAGTTTAAAACATTTTTCAAATTGATTTTACCACTTGCCAGACCTGCTATTATAGCTGGAATGATTTTGGTTTTAATGGAAGTGCTAAATGATTATGGTGCTGCACAGTACTTTGGCGTAAATACTTTTACCACAGGTATATTCAGGTCATGGTTTTCAATGGAAGAGCCTGAAACAGCTATTTATCTTTCAGCTTTGTTGTTGATTTTGGTTTTTGCATTAATCCTTTTCGAAAAATGGCAACGCAGAAAAATTCAATATTCAAACGAGCGAACCAATACCGAACGAATCTACCGAAAAACCACATCCAGGCGCAATCAGTTTTTGATATTTTGCATTGTGGTCACACCGGTTTTATTCGGGTTTTTTATTCCTCTGGCACAATTGATTTACTGGGCATTTTTAACATACAGTTCGGTGTTTGATTATTCCTTTTTAATGCTTTCATTACAAACATTTGGCATTGCATTTTTAACAGCCACTGTCACGGTAATTTTGGCAACATTACTCATTTTTTCGGCCAAATGGAATCGCATTGGGCTAATTAAAAACCTTTCGAGGTTAGGTGTCCTTGGATATGCTATTCCCGGAGCGGTAGTAGCCATCGGCATTATGATACCTACACTAGCACTTGACAGATGGTTGATAGGTATGGTTGCATCACTTTCAGGAAGCACGACGGGTTTTATTATTCACGGAACCTTGTTTGCGCTAGTATATGCTTACGCTGTACGGTTCCTCGCTGTTGCTTATAACCCCATAGAATCCACCACCCTGAAAGTGAGCAATACCATTCCGGATGCTTCAAAAACACTGGGTGTTGGCAACTTTAAAACCTTTTTTAAGATTGAATATCCTTTGATTAAAACAGGGATGCTGAGTGCTTTTATACTTGTTTTCGTTGATGTTCTAAAAGAACTACCATTAACACTCATTTTAAAACCCTTTCAAATAAATACCCTTGCAGTAAGAGCCTTTGAATATGCCAGTGATGAACGGGTGATAGAGGCGGCTATTCCGTCGTTATTTATTATCTTTACGGCCACCATACCGGTAATATTTTTGAATAAATTGTTGGTTAAAAAATAATTATGCTAAATGTATCTTCACTTTCAAAAAGCTTTGACAAAGGAAAATCCTTTGCTCTAAAAGATGTGAGTTTTCACCTTAATGAAGGTGATGTCTATGCCATAGTAGGCGAAAGTGGAAGCGGAAAAACTACATTGATTCGTCTCATCGCAGGATTGGAGACACCCGATACCGGAACTATTGAAATTAACGATAAACTGGTTTCTTCAATCAAAAAAAATGTAGCACCAGAAAAGCGCAATATCGGTTTTGTTTTTCAGGAATATGCATTGTTTCCGCATTTGAAATTGGTAGAAAATGTGATGTATGGCCTTTCAAAATTGAAAAACAAAGAACAACGTGCCAAAGAAGTACTTGAACTGGTGGGCTTGTTGGAATTGAGAGACCGCTATCCACATCAGCTTTCAGGTGGTCAGCAACAACGGGTGGCATTGGCAAGAGCACTGGCTCCCAATCCGTCGTTAATGATACTTGATGAGCCTTTTAGTAATCTGGATGCAATGCTTCGAGCCCAGTTGCGCAATGAGGTATTTGATATTGTAAAAAAAGCAGGGGTGACGGCAATTTTTGTAACTCACGATACACAGGATGCTTTGGCTGTAGCCGATGAAATACTTATACTTCAAAACGGGAAACTTGTACAGAAAGATGCAGCGGCCAATTTGTACTCCAAACCGAGTTCGGTATACGTGGCTTCTCTTTTTGGGAATACCATCCAACTTAGCAAAGAAATGCAGTCTGCGTTTGAATGTCCGCTAAAAGCGGAATGTTGTCACGCCATCAGAAATGAAAACATTGCCATTAACGATGAATGTGATTATGTTACCCATGCCACTGTATTAAAAAAGACTTTTATGGGCTCAAACACTCAACTCTTGTTGCGACTTGATAATGGCGAGCACCTTACCGTGGTCACCAAACATAACCAGATAGATGAGCGAATTACAATTGGGTTTAATTCCAAAGATGTACTTGAGTTTAAGGAATAAAAAAATCCCCTAAAAAGGGGACTTATTACTAAAATTTATTAAAGTTTATTTTGGCGGGTATCTTTCAAGAATTTTTTGAACGATTTCTTTAATCCTTGCCTCTTTCTTTTCCATGTCTCTAGCCAAAGGTGCTGTTCCGATACCTTGCCAAACTAATTCGTTGGTTTTGGCGTCTATAATGTCAATATACAGCGTGCCTTCTGTTGTTTTTGAAACTGAAGTGCCGCCCCAAGGGTGTCCCCAGCCCCAGCCCCACGGAT
Organism: Planktosalinus sp.; assembly: GCF_059864935.1. Lineage (NCBI taxonomy): Bacteria > Pseudomonadati > Bacteroidota > Flavobacteriia > Flavobacteriales > Flavobacteriaceae > Planktosalinus > Planktosalinus sp. Next base: position 1,734 of record NZ_JCBCCK010000264.1, on the reverse strand, counting down.
GGCCCCAGCCATAGTGGCTTTGGTAGACGTCTACGCGTTCTTTAGCTTTGGTAAAAAAACTAATCATCACATCAGGTGTTTCTGATTTTTGCATGCCTTTGGCGCTCATTTCGCTATCGATAGCTCTTAGGATTCTGCGTTTATCCAGATCTGAAATTTCAGCTTTGTCAATGCCCGGCTTAAAAAATGCGTAGGAATTGTATTGGTTAAAATTAACCGATGTGTCATAATCTGATGCCACTCTCACGCTGCTGCATGAAGCAAAAAGTAAAAGTGCAATTACGGGAAGGATGTATGTTTTCATCTGTTTATATTTATTTGTTTTTTATCGGTCATAATTAGGTTGGTTTAAGAGTGAAAACTATAAGATGTAATTGGTGTAATTTGTAACAATAATCGAATGGTTAAAAGGGATTTCGTTTTAAAAAACTTACAAGATGAGTAAAAATTAACCATGGTAAACGCCTATTTAGATTACTAAATAATTTTAGACTTTTAAAGTCTTGGGGATTTAAGCCTAAATCGACTTATGCGTTTTTTGTAACTACTAAAGAAGTGAATTTGTTAATAGAAAAAAAATAAAATCTTAAAAATATATTAAATTTAACATAAAAGCATTTTTGTGTTGATCTTAATTATTTTATATTTAGATGTTTACGATTTATGGTTTAAGTTCTATTTTTTTACTAAAGACCAAAGATTTAAAACATAAGTACTCAATTTATAAATCATTATGGATGAGTTTTATGGTGGTGGAGTAAATTTTTAAGAGTGGTCAGTAATCAGTGGCAGTGGTTAGTTTGAACACTGAACACTGCCACTGACCACTAAAGAACCTTCGCTACTTCCCCATTCACCCATTCCAGAAAGCGTTCGTCTTCTTCCGTAAATGGATCGATTTTATGTGAATCGATATCAATCTGCCCAATATTTTTGCCGTCTTTAAATAAGGGGATTACAATTTCAGATTTCACATAAATACTGCAAGCAATGTAATTGTCCTGGGCTTTGACATCAGGCACAACAAAGTTTTGGTTGGAAACCGCTACCTGCCCGCAAATGCCTTTCCCGAAAGGGATCACGGTATGATCTGTTGGTTTGCCGGCAAAGGCTTTTAAATGAAGGGTTTTCTCGGCTACGTTGGCAAAATAAAAACCCACCCAGTCGTAATATTCTATTTGTTCCTGAAGTAATTCACACACTTTGGTCAGTTTTTCTTCCTTGCTGAAAGAGGTGTTGCTTACAATTTCTGAAACTTTGGGTTTAAGTTGGACGAATGTCATAGTCAAGTTTTTTGCAAAAGTATTTAAAATCAGGAATAACAAGGAGATATTTTTTTGTCTGATATGAGGATTAACTACTTTTATAAAAAATTGTAACTGTCATGCTTTGCATTCACCACCACAGTACCGACCCTTATTTCAATATAGCCACAGACGAGTATATCTTTAAACACATCGATGAAGATTGCTTTATGCTTTGGCAAAATGACAATGCCATCATCGTGGGAAAACACCAAAACACACTTGCCGAAATCAACCTCGATTATGTCAAGGAAAAAGACATCAAAGTAGTCAGGCGACTTTCAGGCGGTGGGGCGGTCTATCACGATATGGGAAACCTCAATTTTACGTTCACCAGAACAAGTGATAAGGAAGATATGGTGGATTTCAGGCGCTATACCAAACCCATACTGGAAGTGCTTCAAGGCTTGGGAATTGATGCCAAATTTGA
>NZ_JCBCCK010000235.1:0-1532 GCF_059864935.1 Planktosalinus sp. | reverse complement strand
CATTTGGGGTATCACACCCTAGACCTCAGCTTACATGATTTAAAAAACATCCAAGACACACTATTTATGACCCCAAACGTTCGGGCTTTAAATGAAGTAGTGGTTTCCAATAAACCGGAAAATAGAGAATTTATAAAACCTTTGAAATCGACAAGAATATTTGGCTCTTGGCCACTTTCATCTAAACATGAACTTCTGGTATTAGTGTACCCTGAAACTAATTATGTAAATGCCCTTCTTGAAAAAATACATTTGCCATTTTCCAACAAACACCATTGGCTTGAAAATGCAGAAAAAAGCTATAAAGATGCCTATGCTTTTATAAGGATTAATATTTACCGGCAGGAAAATAAACTTCCCGGAGAAGGTATTTATAGCAGCCAACCAATCAAAATCAGCGGTTTTAGCAATGATGAAATAATTGAGAATGTAGGAGATGCATTTATCGAACTGCATCAGGAAGGATTATTTTTTGGCATTGAACTTATAGGGTACTTTAATAATGGAGAAATTATTGAAAGTACAGATGCGTTTGTACGTCCGGCATTTACAAAAAGAGTTAGTAATCACTTTAATGCTGAAACTTTTATAAAACTCAATTTTTCTCAAGGGGAGGATTATATAGAGAGCATTAATAGCATTATAGAAAGGGGAGGTATGAACAAAGGTGACATCAATCGAAACCTAGCCATTGGGTTTACATTAATCCCACAAAAAAACTAAGCCTTTATAGTAAACAAAAACTTCTGTTTGTATTGCCCAACAGGGGACAAGTATTTTAATCCCGTTAATACTATGTTATTGACGGGATTTTTTTATTTTTAGGGTGAATCACAGATTACACGGATTTTAGACGGATTCTGCTGATTAAATTAAAAGGTTAAATAATTTAAAATGGTGAATAACAATAATAAGACACCCGCCTTCGCGGGTGTTAGGAACATAATTATAACAGGAACAAGCCGGGGAATAGGTTTTGAACTCGCCAAACAATTTGCTGCCGAAGGCCACAATGTATTGACGCTTTCGCGAAATGACGAGCCTTGCAAAAACCTGAACCTTCAAAATATCACTTCCATTTCCTGTGATATTTCCAAGCGGGAACAAGTCGAGGAAGCCATTTCTTTCGTAAAAAACAACTGGGCTCACGTAGATGTTTTAATTAATAATTCCGGATTACTTATCAATAAACCTTTTCAAGGATTAACTTCCGAAGATTTTTTAAAGGTGTATCAAGTCAATGTTTTTAGCGTGGCTGAAATGATTAAAGCAATGCTTCCTTTTATGAAAAAAGACGGTCACGTAGTGAACATCAGCAGTATGGGAGGTATTCAGGGCAGTATGAAATTTCCCGGTCTGGCAGCATACAGCTCAGCAAAAGGAGCTGTCATCACGCTTACTGAGCTTCTAGCGGAAGAATACAAAGAAACCGGTCCGGCATTCAATGTTTTGGCCTTGGGTGCCGTTCAAACTGAAATGCTTGAAGAAGCCTTCCCGGGTTATCAGGCACCACTCACAGCAAAAGAAATGGC
>NZ_JCBCCK010000222.1:0-8336 GCF_059864935.1 Planktosalinus sp. | reverse complement strand
TGAGTATAAGTCTATCAGGGATTTTGATTACAATGATTTTTGTGATTGGATGTGGATTTCTTCAAACTATATTCCGTTTATGTCCCTGGTTACCAAAAATGGTCATGATTATGCCGATGGTGGTTTTGGGGCGGTTTCGCCCATCCGGCAGGCTATTAAAATGGGCGCCAAAAAAGTGGATGCCATTATTCTTGAAGCTGAGAACATGGAACACAATAAAGTGCTGGGTAAAAACCCCTTTTCATTGATGGTTGATTTGTTTGGGTTTATAGTCGATCAAATAGAATTTCATAACATAGCCGAAGGTAAATTGGCAGCACTTACAAAAGATGTAGAATTAAACCTGTATTACACTCCTACCAAACTCACTGAAAACGCATTGATTTTTGACAAAACCCTTATGAAAAATTGGTGGAAAAGAGGCTATGATACCACCGCCAAAAGGGTTGCCTCAAGTAAAATTGATTTTATTCCTTAAATTACATCATTTCAGAAACTTCCTGTTTTAAGTAAAGCAAAGCTTTTTGTGAAGGCGTTGTTTGATCCATAAAATGCTGGATGATGGTTTCCCTAAGTTTGGCAGAAGTATCCACTTTTTCATTCATAGCTGTTTTTCTAATAATCTGAATCGTGGCATTTTTAGCTGCATAAACCATATTCCAACAGTCGTTGGTAATATATATTTGCTGGGAGATGTTGTGTTCAAATTCCTGTTCGATACTTTTGGTTAGCAGAGCCTCATAGGTATCAACATCATCAGAAAAAGGAGCAACTCTTACCAATAATTTGTTGGGCGAAATGCGCTCCAGAAACAACGTAAGTCGCTCATAAGCCTGAAGTCTTAAAGGGAGTATATTTTTTTGTGCTTCTTTATGAAGCAGATACCTGCGGCGACCTTCCTCGTTTGCCGTATGGCTTATAAAAAAATGATAAGCAACAATTCCAACAACTATGGCCGGCAACAAATAGGCTAAATAACTTAAAACTTGACTTAAATCCTGCATAAACTTTTTTTTAAGGTTTCAAATATACACAATATGAATGTAAAGTATTTTACTTTTTCAGTTCGTTAAGATATTAGAGGTTGATGGGACAAAAAAGAGTGATATTAATCTTTTTTGAATTGTTAGTAATTTATCATGATTCTGCTTAATAATTAAATCGTGAATTATTAATTTCACAACCTCTAAAAAGGAAACTCATTGCAAAATTATCTCAAACAATTAAATGAAGCTCAACTGGCTCCGGTGTTACAAAAAGACGGTGCTATGATCGTGATTGCCGGCGCGGGCTCAGGAAAAACCCGTGTCCTAACATACCGCATAGCTCACCTGATGGAGCAAGGGGTCGATGCCTTTAGTATACTGGCGCTGACCTTTACCAATAAAGCGGCGCGCGAAATGAAAAAGCGCATTGCTGAAATTGTGGGTGCCAGCGAAGCAAAAAACCTGTGGATGGGAACTTTTCATTCTGTTTTTGCAAAATTGTTGCGAAGCGAGGCAGCCAAATTGGGTTACCCTTCAAATTTTACCATTTATGACACTCAGGACTCTCAAAGCGTCATCCGGGCAGTTATTAAAGACATGCACCTGGACAAGGACATTTACAAATACAAACAGATTTATTCCCGCATTTCTTCCTGTAAAAACAGCCTGATTACCGTAAAGGCCTATTTCAACAACCCTGAACTAATCGAGGCCGATGCCATGGCAAAAATTCCCCGTTTTGGTGATATTTATAAAGCTTATGTGGAGCGTTGCTTTAAAGCAGGAGCAATGGATTTTGATGATTTGTTGCTAAAAACAAATGAGTTGCTCACAAGGTTCCCCGATGTCTTAGCAAAATATCAGGACAGGTTTAGGTATATTTTAGTGGATGAGTATCAGGATACAAACCACAGTCAGTATTTAATTGTAAGGGCACTTTCAGACCGTTTTCAGAATATTTGCGTAGTGGGTGACGATGCCCAGAGTATTTATGCCTTTCGCGGGGCAAACATCAGCAATATACTCAATTTTCAACGGGATTATGACGATGTGAAGGTGTATCGCCTGGAGCAAAATTACCGCTCTACCAAGAACATCGTCGAAGCTGCCAATTCCATCATCGAAAAAAATAAAACCCGCCTCGAAAAAGTTGTTTGGACAAACAATGAAGCGGGAAATAAAATACTGATCAACCGCACCATGACCGATGGTGATGAAGGCCGTTTTGTGGCGAGTTCCATTTTTGAAAACAAAATGAATCACCAGTTAAAAAACAGTGACTTTGCCATTCTTTACAGGACCAACGCCCAGTCCAGGGCGATGGAAGATGCGCTTCGTAAAAAAGACATTCCGTATAGGATTTACGGAGGTTTAAGCTTTTACCAGCGTAAGGAAATTAAAGATGTCATCTCTTATTTACGTTTGATTCTCAATCCCAAAGACGAGGAAGCCTTGAAACGCGTCATAAACTATCCCGCACGGGGAATTGGTGACACTACCCTCGATAAATTGATAATAGCGGCCAATCATTTCAAACGTTCGGTTTTTGAGGTGATGGAAAACATCGACAAGGTGAATTTAAAAATCAACAGCGGCACCAAAACCAGACTTCAGGATTTTGTGATGATGGTCAAAAGCTTTCAGGTGCTTAATGAAGGTTACAACGCTTTTGAAATTGCTGAACACGTGGTGAAAAAAACAGGGTTCCTTCAGGAATTGAAGAAGGACGGTACACCGGAAGGCATTGCCCGTATTGAAAACATTGAAGAATTGCTCAATGGTTTACGCGATTTTGTGGAAGAACAAAAAGAAATCGGCGAAGCCACTGGCTCGCTCAATGAATTTCTTGAAGACGTCGCTTTGGCGACAGACCTCGACAACGAAAAAGGCGATGACGACCGTGTGGCCTTGATGACCATTCATCTGGCAAAAGGATTGGAATTTCCTTATGTGTATATTGTCGGGCTGGAAGAAGACCTCTTTCCAAGTGCCATGAGTATGAATACCCGTGAAGAGATTGAAGAAGAACGTCGCTTGTTTTATGTGGCACTTACCCGTGCTGAAAAACAGGCTTACCTTACTTACGCCCAAACAAGATACCGCTGGGGGAAACTCGTGGATGCTGAGCCCAGCCGGTTTATTGAGGAAATTGACGAAGAATTTTTGGAATACCTCACCCCAATTACTGAAAACAGATACAAACCACTATTAGACCCTGATATTTTTGGAGAGGTTGACAAAAGTAAACTTCGGTTGCGAAAACCTGCTAATGGCAACCCACCTAAAGGCCCTTCTGAAGCACAACTTCAAAAATTAAGAAGATTAAAACCGGTGAGCAGTTCCTCAGGAAGATTGAATGCTGAATTGGAAAACCTGACCACCGGAACGATGGTCGAGCATATGAAATTTGGCAAAGGAAAAGTCATTCAAATAGAAGGTGCCGGTGCCGATAAAAAAGCAGAAATCGATTTTGAAAATGGCGGACTTAAAAAATTGATATTGCGTTTTGCTAAACTCAACATACTGGAAAACTAAAACTTCAGACAATGTCAGTAACCAACAATATAATTATGCTGCCCTTCATTTTCAGTATAATTTTACTATCGCTTTTGTTTTTTATACCATCAGTTAGCAGGAAGCTTCAAAAAGAAGTAAAGCTTAATACTATTTATTGTCGACTATAATTTTTATTCTTAATTGAATACCCTTAACTTTAGTCATTAATTGTAATATAAATTTTTGTTATGGCTAAGTTGATTAAAATATATAATGAAAATCCCAATGAAAAGCAAGTCAAAGAGGTTGTTAAAGTGCTGAAAACTGGTGGTGTAATTATATATCCCACCGATACTGTTTACGGTTTGGGTTGTGACATCAACAACAACCGGGCGTTGGAAAGGGTTGCACAATTGCGGGGTGTAAAAGTTGAAAAAGCTAATTTTTCTTTTGTTTGTGAAAGCCTGAGTAATCTTTCAGATTATGTCAAACAAATTGACACACCAACCTTTAAAATGCTGAAGAGGGCTTTGCCGGGGCCTTATACTTTTATTCTGGAAGGTAACAACAACTTACCCTCTATTTTTAAAAAGAAAAAAACTGTGGGTATCAGGGTTCCTGATAATAATATAGCAAGAGCGATTGTAAGAGAGTTGGGCAACCCTATAGTTTCAACTTCCATCCGTGATGAAGATGAGGTCATTGAGTACACCACAGACCCCGAACTGATTTTTGAAAAATGGGAAAATCTTGTTGATGTTGTTGTTGATGGCGGTTATGGAGGAAATGTAGCTTCAACTGTAATTGATTTGACTCAAGGTGAGCCACTATTAATCCGGGAAGGAAAGGGTGATTTAGTGATATAAAAAAAGTCCGGCAATGCCGGACTCGTTTTTTATTTTTCAATCAAACCTTAATTGATGGCAGGATCTTTTAGTCCTTCTTCAATCATTTCATAGAATTGCTCAAGTTTTGGCAATACTACGATTCGTGTTCTTCTGTTTTTAGACTTTCCTTCTGAAGTAGCGTTGCTTGCAACAGGCACATATTCACCTCTACCACCTGCAGTCATCCTTGCTGGGTCAACACCAAAGTCTTTTTGAAGTGTTCTTACAACTGCAGTTGCTCTTAGCACACTCAAGTCCCAGTTATCCTGGATACCCGGCCTGCTGATTGGCACATTGTCAGTGTGACCTTCCACAAGGAATTCAAAGTCAGGTTGGTTCTTTACTACCATAGCTACTTTTCCAAGTACTTCTCTTGCCCTGCTTGTAAGGTTGTAACTACCGCTGGCAAACAACAACTTGTCAGAAATATTTACAAATACAACTCCTTTTTCAACACTGATTTCAATGTCAGTGTCATCCAGGTTGCCAATGGCACCTTTCAGGCTTTGTACAAGTGCCAGGTTAACAGAGTCTCTTCTGGTAACTGCATCCTGCAGTTTTCTGATGGTCAACTCTTTTTCCTGAAGGCTTTGAAGGGATTGTTGTAAATTTTCTGCTCCTTTTTTGGAAAGTTCAGTAAAATCCCCAATGCTTCTGATCAAATCCCTGTTGGTTTCATTCAAATAAGCTACCTGACTTTCAAGCGAATTGGCTTTTGCTTGTAGTGCTGCCCTTTCTTCCAAACAAACGTTGAGCTTAACAGTTGTAGAATTTAACAGGTCCTGGCAGTTTTTATATTGATCCTCAAGTTCTGCATATTTTTTTTGAGAAACACACGATGAAAAAAGAAGCGCAATCACACTTCCGAAAACAATTATTTTCTTCATAATTCTTGGTTTTTTTTATAGTTAAATTGATACCCAAATTTACCAAATTTTAGGCCAAATTTCTTAAACTTAACAATTATTTAAATGTATTTTCTTTAAGGTCGTTAAATCGTTTGATTTTTTTTGCGAAATATGCAAAAACAATTGAGGTGGTCGTGTGAAAATTCTTCTTTTTTAACAACTTCCCTCTTTTTTTAATTGTTTTACTAAAGTGAAAATAAAATGAAAAATGTGCTTTTATTAGCGCATAAAAGTGGTTAATCTTAAAAGTGACCAAAAAATTAACGCCGGCAACCCCGTCAAGTAGCATTCTAATAAATATTGTCGAGAATAGTTTACTTTTCGGAAGGTGTTTTTGCAAATTAAACAAGGAGTTCCTAAAATTGAGATAGGTCTTTTTAGGGTTGAGGGTATCCAGTGTCCCGCCACCCACATGATACACTTTGGAATCCCCCACACAAATAACCTTGTAGTTTCTGGCGAAAAATTGCCAGCACAAATCTATCTCTTCCTGATGCGCAAAATAGTCTTCGTCAAAACCTCCGGCTTCCCAAAAATGAGTGCTTCGCACAAAAAAACAGGCACCGCTTGCCCAGAAAATCTCTGAAACCCCGTCATATTGTCCTTCGTCTTTTTCAAGGGTGTTAAAAATTCGGCCACGGCAAAAGGGATAACCGTATTTGTCGATAAAACCCCCGGCCGCCCCGGCATATTCAAAAGAGTTTCTGTTGTGGTAATCCAGTATTTTTGGTTGGGCAGCTGCAAGGTTTTTATTGATTCGAAATTCCTTAAGGACAGGTGTAAGCCAGCTTTCAGTTACTTCAACATCAGAGTTCAACAACACATACACATCAGCATCAATCTGTTTCAGCCCTTCATTGTATCCACCGGCATAGCCTTTGTTTTCTGAATTTTGAATAATTTTTATATCTGGAAAACAATTTTTAAGTAATGAAAGAGAATCATCAGTAGAGGCGTTGTCGATGATATAAATTTCAGCTTCACTCTTAGAATGTAAAATAACGCCGGGAAGAAATTCTTCCAGCAGTTTTCTTCCATTCCAATTAAGTATGACTACAGCAGTTTTCAAGGGTGTAAAGGTAAATCTTTTAAAAAAACATAGGCTTGTTTTTCATAATCCATTTTACAAAAGTAATGTTGTAACCCGTTAGTCACCATCAGGTAAGTGGCATTCAAACTCAAATTGTAACGGGCAATCTGGTCAAAAGTGTCTTGTGTAATTTCAATTTGTGGTGCTTTACATTCAACAATTAAATGAATACTTCCATCAGAATTAAAGACAACAACATCATATCGTTTTTTCATTTCGTTGATTACCAAAACCTTTTCGACGTTAATAAGCGATCTGGGAAACTTTTTCTCAACCATCAGAAACTGAACCACATGCTGCCGCACCCATTCTTCGGGAGTGAGTATCACAAACTTTTTACGGATGGGGTCAAAGATGGAAATTTTATTTTCGCTACTTTTGAACCGAAAGCCGTATGCCGGAAAATTGAGCTGCTGCATCCCACAAAAATGAACATTTTTTTTCAATGGAAGAAGTAAAACGCATAGCAAACGATATAAAATCAGGAAAAATAAAACCCCTTTACCTGCTCACAGGCGAGGAGCCTTTTTACATCGATTTTTTGTCAGACTATATCGAAAACAACATCCTTACAGAAACCGAAAAAGACTTCAACCAAATGGTGCTTTATGGCAACGACGTGAGTATTGACGATATTATCAGTCAGGCCAAACGCTACCCCATGATGGCCGAAAGGCAGGTCATAATTGTCAAGGAAGCCCAGGAGTTGGCCCGCACCATTGAAAACTTAACCCCCTATTGTGAAAACCCGCAACCCACTACCGTGCTGGCGATTTGTTACAAATACAAAAGCATTGATAAGCGTAAAAAACTGTACAAAACCTTCAAGGCCAACGGAGTGATTCTTGACGAAAAGAAACTTTACGAAAATAAAGTGCCTGACTGGATTTCAAAAATGCTTGCCGCCAAAGGCTATAAAATTACACCTAAAGCGGCATTGATGCTTCTGGAATTTTTGGGCAATGACCTGAGCAAAATCAATAACGAACTCAACAAACTCACTCAAATCATCAAACCCGAACAAACCATTACCCCAGAGTTGGTTGAGGAAAACATAGGCATCAGTAAGGATTTTAACAATTTTGAGTTGCAAAACGCCATTGGTTCAAAAAATGTTCAAAAGACGTTTAGGATAACTAATTATTTTGCTCAAAACCCAAAAGACAATCCGTTGGTGATGACAATAGCGCTCCTGCATTCATTTTTTACCAAGGTGTTGAAATACCACGCACTATCAAATAAAAGTACAGCTGCCAAAGAATTGGGCATCAATCCTTTTTTTATAAAAGATTACCAACTGGCAGCGTCCAATTATCCTATGAAAAAGGTGAGTGGCATTATTGCCAAACTGCGCGATATTGATATGAAAAGCAAAGGAGTGGGGGCCGCCAATTTAAGTCAGGGCGATTTGCTCAAGGAATTGCTGGCTGAGATTTTTAATTAATTTGTATTTTTGTCCAATCCATTTAAAACCATGTCTAAAACCAAAGCCTGGATCCACGCCGCCCGATTGCGTACCCTTCCGTTGTCCTTTTCCGGAATTATTGTAGGCTCGGCGATGGCCTTTCGTGTAAACGCATTTGAAACGTGTATCTTTATCCTGGCACTGCTCACCACACTCGGATTCCAGGTGCTGTCCAATTTTGCAAACGATTATGGCGACGGTTTGAAAGGAACCGACAACGACAACCGCATAGGTCCCAAACGCGCCATGCAAAGCGGCTTGCTCACTGCCACCGAACTCAAAAAAGGGATGATGCTTACGGCACTGCTCACCCTGATTGTTGCCGTGATTCTAATCTATACCGCATTTGGTAGTGAAAATACCGGCTATATGGTCTTGTTTTTTCTGCTGGGCATTGCTTCCATTGCGGCGGCCATAAAATATACCGTGGGTAAGTCAGCTTATGGCTATAAGGCGATGGGAGATTTGTTTGTGTTTTTGTTTTTTGGATTGCTTTCAGTGGTG
>NZ_JCBCCK010000198.1:0-5506 GCF_059864935.1 Planktosalinus sp. | reverse complement strand
GCGTTTGCATCACGATAATAAGGTTCAAAGTGTTCATCAGAATAATGGATGGGGTGGTCTTGTAAATAAGTATCTACTTCAAAAACCTTGAAAAAAGGGGTGTTTAAAAAATCTTCATTAAAAATTCTATCTAATGAGATTTCATATTTATCAAGCCACTTTTGAACTGTTACCTTTGATTCATCTTTTGGATAATCTGTTTTATCAATTTCGTTAATTAATAGGCCTAAAAACAGATTTTTGTCACTGTTACCAGATTGTAACTCTGTATAGATTTCAGATTTGATATCTTTAAGTAAGCGTTTAAAATCCACCATCACACCATAGGCTGAGTAGGTCTGAAGAATAAAATTATCGCTTAAGAGTTTGCAAAACTGATTGAAGTTATCACTTGTCATTCTCGTTCAATTAGAATTTAAATATAAATAAAAATTGAATGGAATAAATAAGGTTAGATAAAGGAGCGGGTTTTATGTATTAAAAAACCCGCTTTAAACGATGTGTGAGGTTCTTTCCTGGTTTTTGATGCGTATGTACTTATAGAATTCTTTTTCGGTTGTATGACCGGAAAAAGCCCTCCATAAAGCCATAGTTACATTACTTAGCCACTTTCATATTGACTTTTTCAAACTTGTTTTCTTTGGCTTGTTTTAACCAAAACTCTTGAAGTGTTTTGGCGTTTTCTTTTGGAGTGATTTTGATGTATTTCAAAAATTGAGCTTCAGTTTGATGCCCGGTTATCGCCATTATAGTCATATTTGGAAGTTTGCCATACAGATTAGAAGCAAAGCTTCTGCGACAAATGTGTGAAGAAACTAGTTTGTACATTGGGAAAACACCCTTTTCTTTTCTGTTAGTTTTGGGATTTATCATACTGCCTTCAATTTCCTCGGTGAAACCAGCTTCTTCGCATACATCTTTAATGTATAAATTGAATTTTTGGTCTGAAATGCTTCTAGGAAAACCGTTGTTTCTTTCAAGAATTTCCTTTACTTGTGGGTGCATCGGGATTACAACGTTTTGACCTGTCTTTTGTGTTTCAATCTCTATGAATCCTTCTTTTATATTGGTTTCTTTGAGTCTTAGGAAGTCGGATATTCTTAACCCTGTTCTCAAACCTATTATAAACAAATCTCTGGCGTTTTCTAGCCGCTCTACACCCTCATAGTCGTGATTGTATATTTTGTTTATTTGTTCGTCTTTTAAGTAGATGCTATCGGCTTTGACTTTTGGAGCAAAGAATTTAGGGTGGTTGATATGCTCGTGAACCGGTAATCCTTGAAGCTTGGCTTCTCTGGCTATGGTCTTAATTGTGCCAATATAATTACCTACTGTGCCTAAATTTATTTTTTGATCCTGGGTTAAGTAATTCACAAACCTATCATAAAAGGTCAGGTTTAAATCGGTGAACTTTAGTTTGGTTTTAAACTTCTCTTCATATTGCTCAATCTTTAATTTTGTGGTATTGTATTTTTTGATTGTGCCTGCGCTTACAGGTTTGTTAGTTCCCTTGATTATACGTGATGGTGCAAGCTCAATAAATCGTTTTATATAAGGCAAGTAAAACACCTGATCAATTGCATCATCATTGACGGGTCTATTAAAGTGTTTTGCTATTTTAGTTTTGAGCCAATCTCTATCAATGTAAATGCCTTTGGAGTTGTCTGAATTGAATTCTTTGATGATGAAGTTTTCTAGCTCAAATAAATGAGTGTTTACATCATCTTTATAAGTTGCATCTGCAATATTTTTAACTTTTTGCTTAGCTTTGCTCCAGTGGTTGGGAAGCACTTTTAGTTCAGTAGAAGCAGTGAAATCAAATTTTCTGCCGTTCTTGAAGCGTACAAGGATATTGGAATATCCTTTTACACCTTTTACGATGAAGTTGATAGTGGCCATAAGCTTGTATATTTTTGATTTTTAGTTATATAAATATACAAAATTATCCCCACATTATCCCCACAATAGTCATATTTATATATGATTTACTTTATCTAAATATGACTTAAATATGTTTTAAAGCCTTTATTTATAGTGGTTTACAATGGTTTTAATAAAGTGTGTAATATATAGAAAAGGGGTTGGTGGGTCCCATCTTCTCCACCAAATAAAAACCACGAGCTTTTATGCTTGTGGTTTCTTGTTTAAACTTCATTTAAATTGAGAAAAGACCTCTCTTTTAAAAACATCCACCGACTGGCCATTCCGGCCTTGATTGCCGGTATTGCTGAGCCTGTCATCTCGATTACAGATGCGGCCATAGTGGGCAACATTCCCATAAACGGCACTGAAGCACTAGCCGCGGTGGGAATCGTGGGTTCGTTTCTTTCAGCATTAATCTGGATTTTAGGCCAAACCCGCAGTGCCATTTCAGCCATTATTTCACAATATCTGGGTGCGGGAAAACTGGACGAACTCAAAACACTTCCGGCGCAAGCCATTTATCTCAATGTATTGCTGAGTGTTTTTATTTTGCTCAGCACCATCTTTTTTGTGGAAGGCATTTTTAAACTCTACAACGCCACCGGATTGGTGCTTGAATACAGCGTGGATTATTACAACATCCGTGTGTGGGGTTTTCCGCTTACGCTGTTTACTTTTGCTGTTTTTGGCGTTTTCAGGGGTTTGCAAAACACCTTTTGGCCAATGATAGTGGCGCTGTTTGGAGCAGCTGCAAACATCGGTCTTGATTTTGCTTTGGTTTACGGTATTGAAGGCTTTATTGAACCCATGCACTTAAAAGGCGCTGCCTGGGCCAGTTTGATTTCGCAAGGATTGATGGCGATTATTTCGTTAATTCTTCTACTCTGGAAAACCGATGTGAGCCTAAAAATTGAATTCCCGCTGCACCCTGAAATGTACCGCCTTACTAGTATGGCATTGAACCTGTTTGTGCGCTCGATTGCTTTAAACACCGCTATTTACTTTTCAAATGCTTTTGCAACTGATTATGGAACGGCACAAATCGCCGCACACACCATTGCGCTCAACCTTTGGTTGTTTTCGGCATTTTTTATTGATGGGTATTCCTCTTCGGGGAATATTATTTCCGGGAAATTACTGGGTGCCCGAGATTATAAGGGGTTGTGGGAACTCAGTAAAAAAGTGTCGCTTTACGGCATGCTGGTTGCCGGTGGATTGATGCTTGTGGGTTGGTCGCTCTATGAACCTCTTGGATTGCTGTTTTCAAAAGACCCCGATGTGATTTTCAGCTTTAAGCAAATCTTTTTTATCGTGATTCTTGTACAACCCATCAACGGCTTTGCCTTTATTTTTGACGGAATTTTTAAAGGAATGGGCAAAATGAAATACCTCCGCAATGTCCTGCTTTCGGCTACATTTTTAGGATTTATTCCGGTGTTGTTTATATTTGATTACTTAGGGTTTGAGTTGTACAGCATCTGGATTGCTTTTGCTGTTTGGGCTTTGATACGTTCGCTTTCGCTCATCATAAAATTCCGAAATTATTTACGCCCAAAATTAATTCACCATTAACGGATTTTTTTAACCAACCGGCGAAACGGTGCTTTTTTTCTTGACAAGAAATCACAAAAAAATGTAATTGCCATATAAAAACATTCGACACTATAATGTCTCGAATGGGCAGCTCCTAATTTTTTATACCATTAAGGCATTAAGTTTTATTAAGGACTGCTTAATCCTCTTAATTTCTTAATGTTTTATTTTATGGCCAACTTTGATTTTCTATTACACCTTAATGATTGTGAAAAAAATGGAAAACACCAATGATAAAACCAATGGCTTTTTTATGCGATATGGCGAACGCTCTTAAATTTAACGCGTTTTCAACCAACCGGTAATACTCAATCGTCGTTGTTCCACCGGTTTCACCTCGTGCTCCAATAACTGGCTTTCAAAAATGACCATTCTTCCGGGGAAGGGGTAGATTGTTTTTTCTGTTTCAATACCGTTTTCGTTGAGGTATATAACGAGTTCGCCGCCATATTCGGGTTGCCAGTTTTCATCGTTCAGGTAGCAAACCATGGAGAGTTTTCTTCTGTCGTCATTTTGAAATGTGTCCAGATGACGCTTGTAAAAAGTCCCTTTCGGGTAAAGGGCATAGTGAAATTCCTTGTGCAGTATTCCCATAAAACAGGTTTTGTTCAGATAGGAAATCATATCGTTAATCTTGTTGAAAAAGGATTTTTCGGCAGCGTTGGTTTCGCTTTCGTTTAACCAAAAAATAAAATCGCCACGCACGCTTTTTTCAATGGTTTCGTTCAGACGGTTTCCAATGGCCGCTTTTTTAAATTCGTCCTCTTCATATTTTTCGAGCAACGAATTCCGCAAAGCAAAAACTTCTTCCGCAGAAAAAAACCCTTCAACCACGCTGTAATTTTGCTCCCTCAGGTCGCTGATGATGCTTTCATACATCGGGTTTTCAACAAAATCGAGTTGCTCAAAAAGTTCAGCCATAGGGTTTCCAATATTGAAAAAGCGGGCAAATATAAGCCAGAAAGTCATCGCTTTAACATTGCCTTAAAAAGAAAGCGGTTATCTTTGTGGCACAACCTGATGCAATGAGTAAAATAAGGATCACCAAGCAGTTTAATTTTGAAACCGGACACGCACTTTACGGCTATGACGGCAAGTGCCGCAATGTGCATGGGCACAGTTATAAACTTTCGGTAACGGTCATCGGACAACCCATAACCGATTCCAGTCACGTGAAATATGGGATGGTGATTGATTTTAGCACCTTAAAAAAAATCGTAAAAGAAGAAGTTGTTGATGTGTTTGACCACGCCACAGTGTTTAACAAAAACACGCCTCACGTAGAATTGGCCAAAGAACTTTCAGAAAGGGACCACCACGTGATTTTGGTGGATTATCAGCCCACCAGTGAAAACATGGTGATTGATTTTGCGCAAAAAATAAAAGCCCGTCTCCCCGAGAATATAGAGCTACACTCCCTTAAACTTCAGGAAACAGAGAGTAGTTTTGCGGAGTGGTATGCTTCAGATAACTAAAAAGCCCCCCAACCCCCCGAAGGGGGGCTTAAGTAAAATGCTCTCCTAACGTGATGCATCGTAGAATTAATTATCCTAAAACTTCATTCATTTAATTATCTTTACAGTATCTAAAACTTCTGAATGAACATTCCTGAAGGTAAAAAAATCTATTTTTCCAGCGACAACCACCTGGGCGCCCCCACTCCCGAAGCCAGTCTTCCGCGGGAAAAAGTGTTTGTAAAATGGCTGGATACTGTTAAAGACGATGCCGCAGCTATTTTCCTGCTGGGTGATTTGTTTGACTTCTGGTTTGAGTACAAACATGTGGTCCCCAAAGGATTTGTACGCGTGTTGGGCAAACTTGCCGAACTGAGCGACTCGGGCATTCCCATTTACTTTTTTGTGGGCAACCACGACCTTTGGATGAATGGTTATTTTGAAAAAGAACTCAACATCCCGGTGTTTCACAAACCGCAGGAATTTACATTAGGTGACAAACTATTTTTAATCGGTCACGGCGACGGCCTGGGCCC
>NZ_JCBCCK010000020.1:0-18959 GCF_059864935.1 Planktosalinus sp. | reverse complement strand
GGAATGAGTGGGATTAAAAATATATAGCTCAGGTTCATAGGTTCTATGGGTTAAAACTTCATGATTTCAGTGTCTTTCACTTCCACAGAACTAATCTGTCTGTAGAGGTTGATGATAATAGCAATGGCCAGAGCTGCTTCTGCGGCAGCTATGGCAACAATAAAAATGGAAAAGAACACCCCTTGCAACACATCCGGATAGAGGTATTTATTGACTACCACAAAATTGATGGCAGCGGCATTGAGAATCAATTCCATAGAAATAAGCGTCGAGATCAGGTTTTTTCTGGTAATAAACCCAAAAACACCTATAAAAAATAAAATGCCGGTGAGGGTAAGTATTTCATAAATGCTAATTCCTGCGATCATAGTGAATATTTTTTATAGTGTATGATGTTCCTGTGTTTCACTTTTCGGTTTTTCTCCTTTAGAGATGACTACAGCCCCAATAATAGCAGCTAAAAGCAGGACACTTATCAATTCAAAAGGCAGTATAAACCCACCGGGTTCCATACTTAAAAACCCATGTCCAATTTCAGAAGTCGTCGTAGTCAACGCCTGGTCAGTTGCCTGAAATTCAAAAGAATACACTGCCGCCAAATAAACTGCAAGCCCTGAGGCACACATCAGTGCTACAACAACTTGCCTAGTTATATTGGGCAGCTCCATCTTTAAATCGATGTGGTGAACCAGTAATACAGAAAAGATGATGAGTATGATGATTCCACCGGCATAAACAGCCAGCTGTACTGCGGCTAAAAAATTGTAGTCAATCAGGAAGTAAATTCCGGCGACTCCAATAATAACAAACAGTAGATAAACCACAGACCTCAACATCTTTCGGCTACTCACAGCTGCGATTGAAAACACAATCATCAACAGTGCTAAAATGTAAAAAACAATGTGTTCCATATCTTTAATCTTCTTCAACGCCGGGCATGAGTTTAGAGCCCGGTTTGTTTAAAACCCTTGTTAGTTTTGTTCTGTCATAGACAGCATTTTCATAATTTTGTGCCCACTTTATAGCATCTGTGGGGCAGGCTTCTATGCACAAACCGCACATAGTACACATTCCAAAATGGTAAATGTGTTTGTCAATCAATTTTTTCTTTTTCCCGGTTTCGGGGTCCACCTGTCGATCCCAGATGATTTCAATACTGCCGTTGGGGCAGGCCAGCTCACATTTTTGACAGCCGGTGCAGCGGTGCTCATTTTCATCAGTGTGTGGCATGACCACTTCGCCACGAAAACGCTCAAACATCTTCAGGGTATCTCTATTCTCAGGATACTGTTGTGTAATGGCTCCCTTGCCGGAATTAAGAAAATACCTTCCGGTAACGCTCATTCCGGTGAGCAGTGTTTTTATGGCTTTGTATATATCAGAAAAATAACTCATAATCACTAGCATTGAATTGTTAAGTTGAGCCAGACAATGATTGCCATTAGCACGATATTTACCAGATTTATGGGCAGTAAATATTTCCACTCCAGTGTGAGCAATTGGTCGATTCTCAATCTGGGGAATGTCCATCGAAACCACATCATTAAAAAAACGATGCCGAGGGCTTTTAATAAAAACCAGAAGATGCCCAGCCAGGGGAGTGATTCGGTAATTCCAAAAGGAGAGAGCCAGGCGCCAAAAAACACCGTGGTGGCTATGGCCGCGATGATAAACATATTGACGAATTCAGCTAAAAAGAAATAGGCAAACTTCATCCCGGAATATTCGGTATGAAACCCGGCTCCAAGTTCAGATTCGGCTTCTACCAGGTCAAAAGGGGCCCTGTTGGTCTCTGCCGTGCCCGAAATCATAAATATCATAAAGGCAATAATGGCCGGGATGTGCCCTTGCACAATCAGCCAGCCGTTTTTTTGAACCTCTACAATTTCTGAAAGCTGCAGCGAACCCGCAATAATCACCATTGTTAACAGCGATAAGCCCACAGAAAGTTCATAACTAATGGTTTGAACCCCGCTGCGCATAGCGCCAATCAGGGCAAATTTGTTGTTACTTCCCCACCCGGCAAGTAAAATACCTATCACCCCAACAGCTGAAATGGCCAGTAGAAAAAAGACCCCTATATTGATGTCAAAAGCCTGAAAGTGTGCTGAGAAAGGCAGCACCGCCAATGCCATCAGAGCGGTGATAATCATAAAATATGGGGCCAGGTTGTATAGAAATTGATCTGCTTTTTTAGTGCCTGTCAATTCTTTTGACACGAGTTTGAGTGCATCGGCCAGGGTTTGAAACATTCCTTTATATCCCACCCGGTTAGGTCCCACACGCAATTGAAAACGCGCTGCAACTTTGCGCTCCATCAACACGAGGAACAGGCCTGCCACAGCAAATACGGTTAAGTAGATCAGAGCGGTTAATACCATTTCCAATACTCCGGTGACTACCGGGACAGCAGGGCTTGCTGACCAGTGAAAATGAAGATTAATGCTATTAAATAATAGATTCATTGGCTAAGTTTTTATCGGTCAATATCTGGTATTACAAGGTCCAGTGTTGCCATTGTGGCCACAAGGTCACCAATTTTTCCTCCTACTGATATATGGTTTAACAATGATAAATTTGAAAGCCCCGGAGAGCGAAATTTGAGGCGGTATGGATTTTTTGTTCCTGTACTAATGATATACACCCCCAGCTCACCTCTGGCCGTTTCTACTTTTTGATAAAATTCCCCTTTGGGCAATTTGATGACGGCATTGGTTTCTGTTTTATAATCTCCCTCGGGGATGTCATCGATGAGTTGCTCAATGATTGCCATAGACTCCCACATTTCCTTGATTCTCACCCTGTATCTTGCAAGGGCATCTCCCGTGTTCTCAAGGGCTTCCTCAAAGGTCACCCGACCCAGGGCACTGTAAGGATGGTATTTCCTCACATCACAGGAATAACCTGAAGCCCTTGCTACCGGTCCTGATGCCCCAAAGGAAATGGCGTCTTCTTTTGAAAGGATCCCCACCCCTTGTGTTCTTTTTTGAAAAATCACATTGTTGGTGAGCAGGGTGTCATATTCAGGAAGTTTGGTTTTGAAATGGGCGATAAATTCTTTAACCCGCTTGACAAAATTGGGATGGATATCAAACATAAGACCACCTGGAATGTTATAATTCATCGTCAGTCGGGCGCCGCAGGTTTCTTCAAATATATCGTTGATGAGTTCGCGGTCCCTGAATCCATAAAAATAAGTGGTGAGTGCCCCCACATCCAGTCCCATAACGCCCCACCACAAATTATGTGAGGCAATGCGTGTCAATTCGCCAATAATGGTTCGGATTACTTTAACGCGTTCAGTAACTTCGAGTTCCAGGGCATTTTCTACAGCAAGACAAACAGCTTCATTGTTAATGTTGGCAGAGAGGTAGTCCATACGGTCTGTAAGGTGTACTATCTGCTGGTAGCTGTCGCGTTCAGTCATTTTTTCGATAGACCGGTGAATGTAGCCCAGGTCGGGTTCCACTTTCTTTATGATTTCGCCGTCAATGGTGAGCAACAATCTCAACACACCATGTGTAGCAGGATGCTGCGGACCCATATTGATGAAATATTCTTCAGATTTTAAGGGTTTGTCAAGCACAGGTGTTTCCATGTTTTTTTATTTTACAATCATGTTGACTTCATCTTCATAGTCTTTTCTCAATGGAAAACCCTTCCAGTCTTCCGTCAAAAAAAGTCGTTTCATATTGGGGTGATAGTTGAATTTGATTCCAAAAAAATCAAAGACCTCCCGCTCGTGAAATTCAGCTGTTCTCCAAATATCTGAAACGGTATCAAAGACAGGGTTTTCCCGGTCTTCCGTTTTTACTTTCACCACAATGATATGTCTGTATTTGGTTGATTCCAGATGATAAACCACTCCCAGCTCTTTGCCCCAGTCTACGCCGGTCAGGCAAAATAAATAATCAAAAGAAGTGTCTCTGTCATGCCTCAGCCCGGACATTAATTGGCGAAGGCGGGCCGGTGGAATCATAATATTGAGGAACTGTGATTCTGTTTCGGTAAACTCAGGCAGAGCCGTGGTCTCTTCAGAAAACCAGCCGCTTATTTTATTTTGTAACGCTTCATTGGTCATAAGCCTTTATTTATAAACTCCCTCATCAAACCCGTCTATCGGATTCTTTTTGTCTTTGAGGCTTTCAGTTTTGATTTTTTTCTGTAGCAGCAGCATGCCTTCCAACAATGCTTCAGGTCTGGGCGGGCATCCCGGCACATATACATCCACCGGAATAACGTGGTCTGCCCCTTTAACCACCGAATATGAATTGTAGAAAAAGGGTCCTCCTGATATTGCACAGGCCCCCATGGCTATTACATATTTGGGTTCGGCCATCTGATCATATAGTCGTCTTAAAACGGGTGCCATTTTGTTTACAATGGTGCCGGCTATGATGATAAGGTCTGCTTGTCTGGGTGAAGGCCTTGCCACTTCAAATCCAAATCTGGAATAATCATGGCGTGCAGCTCCTGTCTGCATCATTTCAATGGCACAACAACTGGTGCCAAAATAAAGTGACCACAATGAATTGGCCCTTCCCCAGTTAATGATTTGGTCTAAGGACGTAATAATGACATTGGCCCCGTTTCCTGCAGGAATTACTTTTCCCGGAAAATCTTCAGGAATACTTGTATTATCACCTGCTGCTATGTTTGTTTTGTCTAATCCCATTTTAATGCTTCTTTTTTCCAGGCATACGCCAGACCTATTCCCAATATGAGCAGGAAGATGATGATTTCTATGAGCGCAACAAACCCAATGTCCTGAAACACGACTGCCCAGGCAAAAAGAAATGCGATTTCAACATCAAAAATCAAAAAGAGAATGGCATAGCGATAATAACCCACTTTAAATTGAACCCAGGTGGGTCCCACGGTAATCATACCGCTTTCATATGGCTCTCGTTTTTGGGGATTATCAGATTTATGTGATATTAAATTTGATATAAAATTGGCGCCGGCCACAAGAGCGATACCTGCTATCAAGAATACGATAATTGCTTCTGAACCCATTTTAAACTTTTTTAATTGTTGTCGTAAGGGCTTCCTCAACAGTGATTACCCCTGTTGGATACAACCCTGAATGTATTGTCTTTTTATTGTCTTGCTCCTCAAAGCACTATCTGAAAGCTGAATCTTTAATTCACCTGATAGGTTTCTCCGGAAAAGAACAAATCGTCTGTTCTTTTAAAGCTGGAATTTGCTTTTACCTGAGCTGTTAATATATCCTCCCTGTCTTCAAAAGTGATATCTTCATAACTTCTGATGATTCCTGTTGCCAGCGGGTATGTTAACCTCACAAGCATTTGGTGAAGGGTTTTGTCTTTTTCTTTTGCATTGTGTACCAAGAGGTCTTCTTGAGTCACGCCATTTTCACCTATGGTTACAACTTCCAGTTCCAGACCATTAAGTACAAGTCCTTTGTCCCTGTTTTTACCAAAAATCATAGGTTTGCCATGTTCCAGATAGATTTGTTTATCGTCTTTAACATCTTTGTCGGTTACATTGGCAAAGCAACCATCGTTAAAAATCACACAGTTTTGAAGGACTTCAACTAACGAGGTCCCTTTAAATTTTTGTGCGGTAACGAAGATATCCTGCATGGCTTTTGGGTTGTTTCCTCCAATTCTGGCAAAAAACCGGGCATTGGCTCCCAGTGAGAGTTCGCCGGGGGAGAATGGGGGTTGTGTATTTCCATGAGGAGACGATTTGGTTTTCTGTCCAAGGAGTGATGTGGGTGAAAACTGTCCTTTTGTCAAACCGTAAATTTCGTTATTGAACATGATAATGTTCAGGTCGATGTTTCTGCGTAAAGCATGTATAAAGTGATTCCCTCCAATTGCCATAGAATCACCGTCGCCGGTAATTATCCAGACACTCAGTTTGGGGTTGGCCAGCTTCACTCCCGAAGCAATTCCCGGAGCTCTTCCGTGTATGCTGTGCATACCATAGGTATTCATATAATAAGGAAAGCGTGAAGAACACCCTATGCCGGAAATAAAAACAACATCTTCTTTTGCCACTCCCATTTCAGGAAGTGCTTTTTGCATGGCCCGCAAGACAACATAATCATCACAGCCGGGGCACCATCTTACTTCCTGATCACTTGCATAATCCTTGAAAGTATATTTATTTGCTGCTATCGTTTCCATAATTAAATAAATTGTTTGAATTGATGAATAAGCTCTTCATTGGCAAATGGCAAGCCCTGAATCTTGTTGTATTGTGAAAATTCAATTTTGCTGAAGTTGCTGCGCAGTATGGTAACAAGTTGGCCGTTGTTTAATTCACAAACGAGTATTTTTTTGAATTTAGATAAGATTTCTTCTGTGTTTTCAGGCATGGGGTTGATGTAGTTAAAGTGTGCAAACCCAACATTTTTAATTCCTTCAGCATTCAGTTCCTTTACCGCAGAATGTATTGCCCCATAAGTGCCTCCCCAGCCAATGACCAGCAACTCTCCTTCATCTGCAAATTCAGTTGTGAGTTTTGGAATGTTCTTTTGGACGCGTTTTATTTTTTCAGCTCTTATAAGCGTCATTTTCTCGTGATTTTCCGGCACATAAGAAACGTTACCGGTGATACTGTCTTTTTCAAGACCTCCCACCCGATGCTCCAAACCTGCAACTCCGGGTACAGCCCAGCTGCGGGCCAGTGTTTTTTCATCACGATTGTAAGGATGCCAGTTTTCTTTGTATTTTTTAATCAGATGATTTTTAATTTCCGGCATTTCATCTACCCGTTTGATCTTCCAGGGTGCTGAACCATTTGCTATATAGCCGTCTGTCAAAAGTATCACCGGAGTCATATGCTCCAGTGCCAGCCTTGCGGCTTCATAGGCAAAATTAAAACAGTTTCCTGGAGTACTTGCGGCAATAACTATGACAGGACTCTCTCCGTTTCTGCCATACATCGCCTGCAAAAGGTCTGATTGTTCTGTTTTTGTTGGCAGTCCGGTTGAAGGTCCTCCACGCTGTACATTGACAATGACCAAAGGCAATTCAATCATCATTGCAAGGCCAATGGCTTCTCCTTTTAAAGCAAGTCCTGGACCAGAGGTGGTTGTAATGGCCAGGTCACCGGCAAATGCAGCACCAATGGCCGATGTAATTCCGGCAATTTCATCTTCTGCCTGAAAAGCCTTGACTCCAAAATGTTTGTGTTTTACCAATTCATGTAAAATGTCTGTAGCAGGTGTAATGGGATAGGAGCCTAAAAACAATTCCAGTCCGGAACGTTCTGCAGCGGCCAGAAGCCCCCAGGCCGTAGCAGTATTGCCCATAATGATTCTGTAAGTTCCCGGATTCAGGTTTGCCGGAGAGATTGTATATGAGTTGGGTATCAACTCCAAAGTTTCCGCATAGAAATAGCCGGCATTCAACACTTTGGTATTGGCTTCAATCAAATGGGGTTTTGATTTAAATTTTTTGTTGAAAAAATCTATGGTATACTCTCTTGAGCGGTTGTACATCCAGTAAATCATACCCAAAGAGAACATGTTTTTACTTCGTGTAATAGACTTGGTGTCAAGACCTTCCACGTCTTTGATGGCTTCTTTGGTAAGCGTGGTCATGGGCACTTCAATGACCCTGTAATTTTCAAGGCTGCCATCTTCCAGCGGATTTGTTTTGTATTCTGCTTTCTCCAGGTTTTTTTTGGTGAATGAATCTGAGTCAACGATTATAGTATGTCCCGGTTTAACGGCATATAAGTTTGTTTTTAAGCCTGCCGGATTCATAGCGACCAGCAAATCGAGGTTGTCACCCGGGGTGCTTACCTCAACACTTCCTATATGGACTTGAAAACCTGAGACCCCATACAAACTTCCCTGTGGGGCCCTGATTTCAGATGGATAATTAGGGAAAGTGGCAACATCATTGCCTATCATTGCAGAAGTGTCTGTAAATTGTGTTCCGGTCAGTTGCATTCCATCACCAGAATCACCTACAAACCGAACAACTACCGCCTCCAGGACTTCGGGTTGAAGTTCCTCTTTAGCTGTTTCTGTAATTGCACTCATAATTTGGAATTGTTATATATTAAGTAGATGTCAAAGATAATTTCACATTTTTGAATGTAATATGACATTCATCATATTATAAAAATTGAAACTCCGGTAATTTTACAGATGTTTAATTTAAAAAAGTTTTATTATGGCTATAATAATAACCGATGAGTGTATAAACTGTGACGCCTGTATCTCAGAGTGTCCAAACAACGCAATTTATGAACCGGATGAGCAATGGTCTTATTCTGATGGCACAACCTTAAATGGAACAATAACTACGCCCGGAGGCAATGAAGTTGATGCTGAAGAAAGGTTTGAACCCATCTCAGATGAATTCTATTTTATTGTGTCTGATAAATGTACTGAGTGTAAAGGATTTCACGACGAGCCACAGTGTGCTAAAGTTTGTCCTGTAGATTGTTGTGTTCCTGATGAAGATCACGAAGAAACTGAAACACAGTTATTGGATAAAAAAGAATGGATGCACGCTTAAAAGTGAGTCTGATTTAGAAAATATTTTTGTTTTTTTTACAAAAAAACATCCGGTTTCTTGAGTGGCCAGCTATACGTTCCTACCCTCAACTCAAAAGTTGTTGAAGGGTAAGAGGTTTTTTATAAAGGTCTCTTTAAAATGCAATAAGATGTTTGTTAATACCACTTTCTCATGAAAAAAAAATTCACTAAACTTATCTGTGACGCCAATGAAGCTGTTGCAAGAATCGCACATAAAACAAATGAGGTTTGTGCCATTTATCCCATTACACCGGCCTCTCCTATGGGTGAACATGTGGACATCTACAGTTCAAAAGCCAAAGAAAATATTTGGGGCAACGTTCCTAAAATTGTTGAAATGCAAAGTGAAGGAGGTGCTGCAGGTGCTGTACACGGCTCCTTACAGGCCGGAGCGTTGACAACTACTTTTACGGCCTCACAGGGCTTGTTGTTGATGATTCCCAATATGTATAAAATTGCCGGCGAACTCTTACCCACTGTAATTCATGTCGCCGCAAGAACGGTTGCGACACACGCCTTGTCTATTTTTGGAGACCACTCTGATGTGATGGCTACCCGTCAAACCGGTTTTGCCATGCTGTTTGCCTCCTCAGTACAAGAAGCGCAGGATTTTGCACTTATCTCGCAGGTTGCTACCTTACATACACGAATTCCTTTTTTGAATATTTTTGACGGGTTCAGAACCTCACATGAAATCTCAAAAATAGACAGTATTCCTGACGACATCATCAAAGCCATGATGCCTGAACACAAAATCATGGAGCACAAGAAAAGATCATTGGATCCGGATCATCCGGTAATCAGGGGTACTTCTCAAAATCCCGATGTTTTCTTTCAGTCCAGGGAAGCGGCCAATGTGTTTTATGAAAACGCTCCCGGTATCATTCAGGATGTGATGGATGAATTTTACCAACACACCGGTCGCCAATACAATTTATTTGATTACCTGGGCGACCCTGAAGCAGAACGTGTTATCATTATCATGGGCTCCGGGGAAGGTGCCGTTAAAGAAACCGTTGAGGCCCTAATCAATACCAATGAAAAAGTTGGAGTGCTGTTAGTGCGTTTGTACAGGCCGTTTTCAATAGCTCATTTTATTGATGCCGTACCAAAAACCGCTCAAAAAATAGCAGTTTTAGACCGAACAAAAGAGCCCGGAAGTTCCGGGGAACCACTCTATATGGATATAGTAAACGCCTTTGCTGAAAGTGACAGGGCCATGCCACTAATTATTGGCGGTCGCTACGGTTTGTCTTCAAAAGAGTTTACCCCGGCCATGGTAAAAGGTATTTTTGACGAACTGAAAAAGGAGCATCCTAAAAATCATTTTACTATTGGCATACTCGATGATGTCACCCATAAAAGCCTGAGCTATGATCCCGAATTTGAATCAGGAAAAACAACCATCAATTGTATGTTTTACGGTCTGGGGTCAGACGGTACAGTGGGGGCCAACAAGAACTCCATCAAAATCATTGGTGAAACCACAGATAACTATGTTCAGGGTTATTTTGTCTATGATTCCAAAAAAGCCGGGGCACAAACTGTTTCCCACCTGCGCTTTGGACCGGAACCCATCTATTCAACATATTTAATCAACCGGGCTGATTTTATAGCCTGTCACCAATTTAATTTTGTTGAAAAATATGACCTGTTAAAACACATTAAAAAAGGAGGTACGTTTTTGTTAAACGCTCCCTTTTCAAACGAGGAAGTCTGGGAAAAACTGCCTGAAAAAATGCAGCAAAAGATCGTGGATTTTGAATTGGAATTTTATGTAATCGACGCCACTAAAGTTGCTTATGAGGCTAATTTAGGCAAAAGGACCAATACAGTGCTGCAAACCTGTTTCTTTGCCATATCAGGTATTCTGCCAAAAGAGGAGGCGATACAGAAAATCAAAGACGCTATTGTAAAATCTTATTCCAGCAAAGGAAGTGAGATTGTAAAAATGAATTTTGATGCCGTTGACACATCATTAAAACACCTTCAAAAAGTAACCTATCCAAAACACACTACAAACAAACGCGCTTTAAAACCGATGATGACCGGCACAGAAGACCCGTTTGTCAAAGAGGTTTTGGGCAAAATCCTGGCCGGTATGGGAGACGAACTTCCGGTAAGTGCATTTCCGGTTGACGGAACCTATCCAACCGGGACAACACAATATGAAAAGCGTGGTATTGCCGACTTTATTCCGGTATGGGATGACGCCTCTATTTGTACTCAATGCAACAAATGTGTGGCTATTTGCCCTCACGCTGCTATCAGGGCTAAAGTAGTGACCAATGAAGCTCTTGAAGGAGCCCCGGCAAGCTTAAAAGCTGTGGCAGCAATAGGGAGACCTTTTACTGCAGACAAAGAGTCTTATGTACTGCAAATTTCTCCTGAAGATTGTACAGGTTGCGAATTGTGTGTAGCGGTCTGCCCGGCAGAAAGTAAGGAATTTGAAAATTACAAGTCCATCAATATGCATAAAAAGCTCGAAGTCGAATTGGCTGAAAATGACAATTGGTCCTTTTTTACTGAATTACCAAATTACAATCGCAGTGACTTGCAAATATCAAACGTCAAAGGTTCACAGTTTTTAGAGCCTTTATTTGAATTTTCAGGAGCCTGTCCCGGTTGTGGGGAAACACCTTATATTAAATTACTTACCCAACTCTTTGGCGATAGTATTTTAATTTCAAATGCCACGGGTTGTTCTTCAATCTTTGGAGGAAACCTGCCCACCACGCCATACAAAACCAATGCTTTTGGGAGAGGGCCCGCCTGGGCCAATTCACTGTTTGAAGACAATGCTGAGTTTGGTTTGGGTATGAAGCTTGCCCTAAACAAAAAACAGGAAATTGCAGTGGATTTATTAAAATCTATCGAACTGCTTGTGGGTAGTGAACTGGTGGAATCCATACTGAACAACCCTGAAGAAACAGAGAGCCAAAAAATGGAAAAATTTGCTCAAATTGACTCACTAAAGAAAACCCTGGATATTATAGACAATAATGACAAAGCCGTAAAACTAAATCAATTGACAGAATACCTGCGCAAAAAAGATGTCTGGATTGTTGGTGGTGACGGCTGGGCTTATGATATCGGCTACGGAGGAGTAGATCACGTTTTATCCAGTGGGGAAAACATCAACATATTGGTGTTGGACACTGAGGTGTATTCCAATACCGGTGGTCAAATGTCCAAAGCAACTCCTCTGGGAGCCAGTGCCAAATTTGCTGTATCAGGAAAAAAGACCAGTAAAAAAAGTCTGGCCTTGCTGGCTGTTTCTTATGAAAATATATATGTAGCCCAGATTGCCATAGGTGCCAAAAATTTACAAACCCTTAAAGCTTTTGAAGAAGCTGCTGCATACCCGGGCCCTTCATTAATCATTGCTTACTCACATTGTGTTGAGCACGGTTATGACTTGAAAGACGGGGTGACACAACAAGAAAAAGCAGTAGATACCGGCTATTGGCCGTTGTTTAGGTTTGACCCCTCCAAGCCCAAAGGCCAAAAATTCAAATTGGACTCAAAACCACCCACTGCACCGTTGAGTGATTTTATGTACAACGAAAGACGGTTTACACAGGTTGTAAAAAACGATGCTGAACTGGGTGAAAAGTTGCTGAAAAAAGCACAGGAAGAAGTTGATTCCAGATGGGAACGTCTGGAACTTTATCGAAATATGTAAGCGCTTGCTTTTCCAGGCACTTCATATTAAAAAACAGATTTATAAAAGCTGTTTACGATATAAAATTTAAAAGCACCTTGCAACAATTGGCTCTGGTCTCTCCCTTCGGAAATTTCAGGTGAATGCTAAAATTGTTGTGAATTGAACAATCCAGCCTCAAAGCACTTTTGGATAAACGATTAACCATAAAACACATAGATATGGAAACTAAAGCCAAAATTTTATTTGATGATGCCCTGACAAAGCTACAACGAGCCAATGAGGAATTATACAGACCTGAAGAAGATGTGGTTTCTTATTCCGCTTGTAAAAACGCACAAAACGCTATTGAAAGCTTTTTAAAAGGATATTTACTGCAAAACGGTATTGACCCGGCTCCATTTACAACAATCAAGAGCCTTTATGAAAACTGTATATCATTCAACAGTCAATTTGAGAAGATCAATCTTTCTGCTTTGAATTGTAGCGAACGGACTATAGACCATAAATACTGTAATGATCTTGAAAAAATAAGTCATTGTCTTGAAGCAGCCAATATTTTAGACAACTTTCTTAAAAAGGAAAAAGTACTCTAAAAAAACAGAGCCCGGGAATTTGAACCCCCGGACTCCATTAAAGATGCTAATTAATAATCGTGAATGGTTAAAGCAAAGCGTCATTCACTTACCCAGACAGTTCTTTTTTTACTGTCTTTGGTCATTTCAATTTTGTATTGGGCTTCGGTTTGGCGATTTGATTCCAAAGTCACCAAATACCAGGCTTTATCTATGGCCCAGCCTTGATTTTCAGTAATCACTTGTTTGATGATCTCATCAGGCAACCTTATGTTTTCATAGGATTCTATAGTACTGGATAAATCTCCACGACTGTCATAAATGGCCTCAATGGTGTTGGTCCCATCAGTAAATACTACCCTGTAATCGGTTGAAGCATGTCTGGAATAGATTTTTTCGTTTTTCAAGTCATATTCAGCCACTTTGGCTCTCAAAGCCTCCACTTTGGAAGAAGCAGCAGCAACACGTTTTGTATCTATAGGTTCTGAATTTTCATCAGAAATTATAGCCGATTTCATTTGATTTTGAGATTGAATTCCATCATTAAAAGCTACAAGGTCTTGAGCCAAAATTGGTAAGCTCAGAAATAAAATACTAAAAGTTAAAATAAATGTTCTCATAATGGTTGTTGTTTGGTTATTGAAAAAATATTGGATAATGATTTTAATGTTTTTGAATTATAACAAACGTAGTGTTGTTATTTCAACGCTAAATTATGTGTATGGGGTTGAATGACAACACTTTTTCCAATAGATTTACAATAGACAATTCTCATTTTGAGAAGAAGGATGCCCAGCAAAATCAATAAAAAAGAAAGGTTTATAAAGTTTGAATAAAAAGGTCTAAATCCTCTTCATTTTTGAGGTTAAGCTTCTTTCTGATGCGATAACGGGCAGTATTGAGAGAAGCCTGAGAGATGTTTTGCAGTTTGGCAATGTCATAATTGTCAATTTTCAAACGTATTAATGAACATAAACGAATATCATATTTGGTGAGGCTGGAGTAGTTTTGTCTGAGTTTTTTATAAAACGATTCGTTTAGAACATCAAGACGGGCATAAAAAGCCTCAGTTTGTTTGTCGATAGCCAATTTGTTTTTTAACTCAGTCTCAAGTTCGTTCATCCTGTTTTTTCGTTGCCTTCCTTTGGCTTCTTTAATGGCTTGCAAACGGTCATATATATCGCGTGCCCACTCCAGGCTTTGGTTGAGGTTTATGGCAACATCTGCAAGGTCTCTTTTTTTGGCTTCAACCTCAAGTTCAAGCCGGCTGTTGTGCAGTGCGATATTTTCAGCTTTCTGTTCGGCCAACAGGCGGTTTTTTTCAGCCAACTTTAATCGTTGTTTGCGATGATTGTATAAAAATCCCATTAAGCATAATAACAAGGCAAATACAAGTATGCCAATTGTAAACTGAAGCCGTTGCTTTTTAATGAGTTCAGACTTTTGTTCCTGTTCATAGATTAAGTCGGTCTGTATTTGTTCCAGAACAATCTTGCTGAGCAGGTTTTGTCGGGTGAACTGTTTTTGAGCTAGCTGCTGTTGCCGGCTGTCTTTTATATTTGAGGCACGCTCTGCAGCCCTGAGGGCTTCACGAAAATTGTTTGTTTTTTCATAATAAGTCTTCTGTGCTTTTAAATGTTCTATTCGGGAATTGGGTTTTTCGTTATCATCAAACAGAGGGTGATTAAAAATTTGTTCTGTTTCATTTAGAAGTTGCAGGCCTTTTTCGATTTCGCCAAGTTCAATCAATTGTTCTGCCCATTGCACACCTGCTGCAATCCATCTCACAAAATCAATATCTTCTGCCGTTTGTTCCGGCCGGGGGCTGTAGAACTCATAATTTTGGGAATACAATTGAGCCGCGAGCCTATGTTCGCCCCTCTCGGCATGGATATCGGCTATATTGTCAATAACACTCCCATAGAGTGAATAGTCCGGGAAGTTTTCAATAATTATTTTTTCAGATTTCAGAAAATAATGCATTGCCGAGTCTGTATTGAACTTATGCTGGTAATGATACAACCCGAAATTGTTTAAAGCAGAAGCATAACTTATGCCCTGCCGTTCTTCAGTATAACTGATTGTTTTTTGCAGCCAGCGGGAAGCTTGCTCCAGATTGCCCAGCTTTAGATGATTTACAGCTATCATGTTTGAATTAACAGCAACCTGCTCGTCAAAATAATTAAAGGCTTTTTCGTTAAGCTTGTCGTAGTGTTGTTCAAAATATTCTATAAACTGTTTGAAATATTTGATGGACTCATCATAAAGTCCTCTTATTTGAAAGACAAAACCCAACTGTCTGAATGTTTCTACATTAAATTCATATCGGTTTTCAGTATGGGGAATTAGTTCTATTAGTTTATAATAGGCCTTAATAATGGCTTCTGTATCATCGTTTTCTTCGTAAATTTTGATTTCTCTTTTTATTTCATCCTGCAACTTAGCCGCTTCCTGAGGGCTGTATGAAAGCTGAGAGAATGCCTGATTAAAAAAGCAAGAAAGAAGAAGTATAAAAGCGAGAAGGTTTTTTAACCTTCGTGAAGTCACTATTATTTGTATCATAAAATAATCTCTGATTTCTTTAAAGAGAAAATGCTGAATAAAACACACTTATCTTGACTTTAACCATCAAAGCGGTATAAGCACTGCCCGCCTTAATAAGTATTTTGCCTGAAAGTAAAATTAGCGCGTTTGGAATTAACAAGCAAATTG
Organism: Planktosalinus sp.; assembly: GCF_059864935.1. Classification (NCBI taxonomy): domain Bacteria; kingdom Pseudomonadati; phylum Bacteroidota; class Flavobacteriia; order Flavobacteriales; family Flavobacteriaceae; genus Planktosalinus; species Planktosalinus sp. The sequence continues at coordinate 3,484 of NZ_JCBCCK010000020.1, read as the reverse complement.
AAAATAACTTATAAGGACACAAGTCATTTTCATTATAGTTATCATCCAAAAAAAATCACATCATTTTACACTTTCATAGCATTTGCTTGGTTACTTAAAATAGGGGTATTTCATTATTCAGGCTCAACTCTTGTAAAAAGCCTGAAGCTAAATCGGTTCTCACAAGAATTAAAAAATAAACAGGACCTCATCTGTGATATTATATATCTATTTGTTTTATAGGAATTTATTTAATAGTTTTGGCCAATAACTAACAAACTAAATATTCAAATTATGAAAAGAATTTATTTATTATTTATTGCAATGACCATGGGGCTTTTTACTATTTCTTGTAGTAGCGACGACGATTCAAACGACGAGGTTGATGAACTCGTAGGAGAACCCGGTAATCCACGTTTTAATTTACAATTTACAAATCCAGACAATGTGGATCTTGATTTGTATGTTAAAACCCCAAGTGGTGCTGTCATTTACTGGGCAAACGTTTCTGCTGATGGTGGAACACTCGATGTTGATTGCTTGTGTGGTTCTTGCCCCCAAGGACCCAACGAAAATATTTTCTGGGAAAACGGCACTGCCCCCACCGGAACTTATGAATACTGGGTGGAATATTTTGGCAGCTGCACTAGCGGAAGCCCATCATCAGAATTTACTTTAAGAGTGGTTAGAAACAACACAGTATTAACTACCAAAACAGGAACTCTAACAAGTGGTTCTTCCACAGTTTGGACACACAATCAGGAGTAAATCCTTTTTTTTAATATATTTTAAAGAGGCTTTCTTAAAAGCCTCTTTTTTCTTTTATTGCTTCCCGGATTGACAATTGTCATTGTACTGAAGTGGGCGTTTATGTATCTTTCGCTACTACCTAAATAACACGAAGTCAATGAAAAAGCTAACAAACAAAGTGGCCATCATCACCGGAGGTGCGGGTGGTATCGGTTTGGCCACTGCGAAAGTGTTTTTGGAAGAAGGTGCTAAAGTCATGCTTGTCGATCTTTCGGAAAAACAACTTATAGATGCTGTATCTGCTTTAAAATCAAAAGAAGTTGCTTTTGTTGCCGCTGATGTCTCCAATAGGGAAGATGTTGAACAATACACTGCTGAAACCCTGAGTCATTTCGGAAAAATTGATATTCTATTTAGCAATGCCGGTATAGAAGGGGTGACATTGCCCATTGAGCATTATCCGGATGAAATATATGAAAGAGTCATGGCTGTAAACGTAAAAGGCGTCTGGCTGGCTTGTGCCGTAGTTGTTCCAAAAATGACTGATGGCGGAAGTGTAATGATTACCTCATCAGTTGCCGGTGTGCAGGGCGCACCCAATCTGGGTGCTTATGTTGCCAGCAAACATGCGGTTCAGGGTATAACTCGGGTAGCTGCTATGGAAAATGCACCACGGGGCATCCGGGTAAATTCCATCAATCCCGGCCCGGTCAATAACCGGATGATGCGCTCTATTGAAGCCGGCTTTGCTCCAAACAATCCCGAAGAAATGCAAAAAGGCTTTGAAGCAGGTATTCCGCTTGGACGCTACGCAGAAAACGAAGAAGTGGCCCAACTGGCACTCTTCCTGGCTTCAGACGACAGCAAATACATCACCGGAGCGAAACACATGGTCGATGGTGGTATGGCTATGGATTAATAGCCTTCAACCGGGATGAGTCCATATCCCATATTGAGCAGATACAAGCCACACAAAAACAAAAACAGGTATGCCGCTTGAACGAGTTTAATATTGATAAACTCTATGCTCTTCACAGCTTGCTGCGGAATAATAAACATCATAAGCCCTTTTAACAAGGCTGCCCAACCCAACAAGGTAATGATGATGGTCCAGTCAGCCTCCCAGACATTGTGCAGTAAAATATTGATTAATCCAAAAATAATGGCCAGAAAAGAGGCCAAAACAGCAAATTTCTGGTCTTTTAAATATTCAAGCATTTGCTTGATGCGTGTAGGGTTAAAACTCAAAATCACAAAGAAAATAATGAGGTACCAGCCCCAGAATTTGGCTAAAAAGAGAGAAGTTTCCATAAAATCAGCTTTTTAAGTGAGCTGATAAAGTTACATACTTTAATATTTAAACTATATGATGCTTATCAAGTTTATTGTAGATAGGTGTCAAATGAATTTAATTGCAGTGTTATAACCGGCTCAAATTATTAGGTTAAAAAAACACTCAGACGTGAGTAATAAAAAAGACAGAATACTGCTTTAAAACCACAAAAACTTATATATATTTTTATTATTCATCTAATTTTCAGATATTTGACCTTATCAATCTCATTTTTCCCCTCAATCTATCATCAATGCTAAGCTGAATTATGCTTAATCTCTAACCAAAAATACAGACTATGAAACCAAATGACAAAAAATTCTTCAACTTCAATTTCCTTTTACTACTTAGCTTAACTGTCATTCTCTCGGCTTGTAAATCAGACAAAGAAAAAAATCCAATTGAAGAAGAGCCTCAACCTACCAACAAAGTCACCATTGTCACTCAAATGATGGATTTTGATGGTCCTGATGAAGTTCCGTCCGGATGGACCACTTTTGAATACATCAACAACTCTGAAGAAACCCACTTTTTTATCCTTGAAAAAATGCCGGAAGGAAAAACTCTTGAAGACAGCAAACGTGAAGTGATTCCTGTTTTTGCAGAAGGAATGGATTTTATTAATGCAGGTAAGACTGAAGAAGGTTATGCTGCTTTTAGCAAACTGCCGGAATGGTTTTCAGAAGTTATTTTTATGGGTGGCCCGGGCTTGGTTTCTCCAAAAAATAAAGCAGAAACCACCTTGTATTTAGAACCCGGTTATTATGTCATTGAGTGTTATGTAAAAATGACCACTGGCCAGTTTCATTCAGCTTTAGGGATGATCTCTTTCCTAATGGTTACTGATGAATCCAACAACTATGAAGAACCGGAAAGCACTATACAAATGACGATTTCGTCAGAAAACGGATTTGTTTTTGAACAAGATTTTACTGCCGGAAATCACGTGATTGAAGTTAATTTTAAAGATCAGGTTCCTCACGAAAACTTTGTGGGTCACGATGTGAATTTAGTGAGACTTGCCGGTAATGCAGACCTTGTTGCCTTGGAGAAGTGGATGAACTGGCTTGACCCTGATGCTTTTAAAACACCGGCACCTGAAGGCGTTGAATTTCTGGGAGGTACACAGGAAATGCCCGCCGGAAATACAGTCTATTTTAAAGCTGATTTAGTGCCGGGCACCTATGCATTTATTGCTGAAATTCCCAATGCATCTGAAAAAAACATGTTAACGGTATTTAATGTGGAGTAATTTTGTTTTAATTGAATATTATAATAGTATGCCGTTTATTTAGTCCTTCGAGGGTCGTCTTCATACCAATCCTTAAAGGTCTTTTTAGACTTTCTTTTATAATGAAGAATTTTAAAGACCGCTATCAGCAAAAGTACCATTCCAACAATCCACAACAAATAAGAGTAAGG
>NZ_JCBCCK010000183.1:0-6615 GCF_059864935.1 Planktosalinus sp. | reverse complement strand
TTTCTCCATTTGATTTGCTTTTGGGAAAAGGATATTGTTTTCCAAATGCACATGTAGATGTAGGTCGTTTTCAAATTCTTCCAGTTTGGCATAAAATGCTTTGTAAGTATTACAGGCGTGGGGAGGTGGCGTGTAATTATTTGATAATTCAGAAATCTCACGGAAGAGTTCACCTGCAGCGTCGTGTTCTTCTTCCATCAACGCAATGGGGTTGTCAACGGTTCCAAAAGAGGGGCGGGGAAGAGTGATGCCTTCTTTTTGTGCGTTGGCCATTTTTTTGATAAAGGGAAAAAGAACCAATTCTTCTTTTTTCATATGACTGGACAGCTCGCCCGCTACTGTTCTAACCAGATTGTTTATCTCAACCAATTCGCTATCGTGATGCCCGTGTACTTTCATCACTTTGTCAGAATACTGAAGTAATAGGGGTAAATTCTCTTCCACATATGCGTGGTGTACATTAATGATATGATCAATTAGAAAATCAGGCGACCACGATTTGTAATTGTATGCACGATCAGTACTGCCAACCTGCATCAACTCGTCAGCGAGGGTTTGATAATCAACTCCTTTTTTCTCACAGGCGCGTTCAACACTGATTCCGCCCCCACAGCAAAAATCAATGCCATATTTTTTAAAGATATGTGCAGTTTTAATGTTTTCGGTGACCAAGTCAGCTACAGTTTTTTGTTTTAGTGTTTCCATAATAATAGATATTAGATTTTAGTCCCCCCCTCAATCCCACCAAAGGGAAGTATGGAAAGAAATTATACTATTTTTAGTTTATTGTGTAAAGGTCAGTAAACGAAAGGTGTTAATTTATGATTTGAAACATAAGAGGCGTTGAAGTACGAAATAAAATATACGTAGATTTGAAGTAATGTTTGTAATTAATAAACATCGTATATACCCGTGCAATCCGATAAAATCCGAACAATCCGTGCTTATTAGAAGTCTTTCTTTTTCGCTTTCGCGGAAATGCGCCATACCGGTAAGATTACCCAAAGGAAAAGCATGCCCAAGGACAGAATAGATCCCAAAGAGGTGCCGAAAAAGTTTTTAAACACGGCTCCGGTATATCCAAGAAGTGCAGAGATATCGAGTTTTAGAATAATGAGAATACGTGACAAGTCTATGGGATTGCCCATGGTGGCAATCAGTGCAAACTTATCAATGGGATATTCCTGAAAATGCACCAATGCCATCAAAAAGATACCGTCATAAATCACGGCAAGGAATAGCCATAACAAGATGGCGAATCCAAATCCTTTGATTTTATTCTCGTTGGACAGAGCGATATTAAATGCCAGTGCGGTAAAAATAAAAGTTAAGAAAACACCGGTGACTAAAAGCATCGTGAATTCAAAAATAGCAGCAGATTGAAAGAGTCCGTAGGCCACAAAAGGAATACCAAGGCCAAAAACCAGACTGGCGGCAAGTGAAATGGACACTCCAAAATACTGGCCCAGAAAGATAGAGCTGCGTTTTATGGGTTGGGCAAGGAGGAGTTCGGTGAATTCTTTGGAATCGTAATAGTACATGACTCCAAAAATGGTCCCTATGAGCGGGACTAAAACAATGATTACGTTCATCATCGTGATAACTGCCCCTGAAAGGTCACTGTTTAAAAACAATAAGGTAAAGCCCAGCAACAGGTAAAATAAAAAATAAACATAACTCCAGCGGCTGCGTGATAAATCGTAAAAACTGTATTTTAATATTTTAAACATGATTTTCGGTTAAAATGGTGGCTATGGCGTGTTCAAAATCGGGTTGGTTGGTTTGTTTCTTCAATTCAGAAACACTGCCTTTAAAATAAATTTTTCCTTCCAGAATGAAAATGACATCATCAGAAACTTCTTCCACAAAACTCATAATGTGTGAAGTAATCAAAATGGTTTTTCCTTTGGTTTTTTCCTTTTGAATCCAGGATTTCAATCGGATTAGGGAAATAGGGTCCAGTCCCGAAGTGGGCTCATCAAGGATCACCAGTGGACTGTCAAACATGAAAGTCAATACTAAATTAACCTTTTGCTTAGTTCCCCCGGAAAGGTTTAACAGTTTTTTGTCCAGAAATTCTTCCAGTTTGAAATAGGTGATAAGTTCATCATCATTGGCAGGTTTGTTGCGCAAATCCTTTATCATTCTGATGAGTTCCTTTACCGTCAGGTTTCCGGGAAAGTTGGCAATCTGTGGCAGATAATCAATCTCTTTGCGATACTTCCAATTGTTTTTGATAGAAGTTCCGTCAACCGAAATGTTACCCAGTTTAGGGATTACCATACCTAAAATGCTTTTAATTAAAGTGGTTTTTCCACTTCCATTGGGTCCTAACACAGCAAAAATACCACCGTCATTGATGGTGAGATCGATACCTTTCAGGACTTCGTTCATTCCGTAATTTTTATGTAAATTTTCAATTGTTACCATAAAATTCTTTTCATTCTTGGGTTTTCATCAATTAATTCTTTGGGTGTAAAAATGGGGGTTACTTTTTCAGAAAAATCAACGATATCAATAAATAAACTTCTCAAAAGCACTATGGCTTCAGGCGTTTGATTGACTATGTGTGAAAACAACCTCACCGGTCTGTAAGGCACGTCACCAATGCCGTTTTTGTCCAAATCATAACCGGCATAGGCACTCCAGTAGTTGTTGTCGAAAACGTTTTGATTCATCCTTCCGGAATAGCCCACATCAAATGCATTGTGAAGAAAGTTATTTTCTTCAAAGGTATTGTTGTAACAGGCACCGTGCACTTTTATAGCATAACCATTATTGGTGAAATCGTTGTGAATATATTTTATGCGGGTCGCGCCATCAGCGTTGATTCCAATAGTGTTTTGATCAAAAGTATTATTTCTCAATTCTGAATCATAAATTTCTTTCAGCAACAAGCCATAAGAAGCATCCCCCCAGCTTTTTCTGAAGGTGTTGTTGGTCATCACTACAAATTTTGAAAACATCACTGCAACACCTGCACCGTTTTCTTCAAATACATTGTAATGGTATTCATTGTTGTTGGAAAACATAAAGTGAAGACCGTAGCGCACATTTTTGTGGGTGTGGTTGTTGGTCACCTTACAGTTATCGCCAAATTCAATATAAATACCATCACGCATTTGTCGCACCTGGTTCTTGTGGATGGTGATTTTATTAGAATGCCACAAGTGAATTCCATTTCCGGAATTGGCCTCGCTCACCGCCTGGCTTGAAATAGTATTGCCGTCAATGCGCCCTTCTGAAGATTTTTCGATTAATATTCCAAAGAAGACATTTTCTAATATGTTGTTTTTAATGGTAAAATTAGCACTTTCTGAAATGAGAATAGCAGCAAAATCTTTGGTATAGCTTCTTCCCACATTAATGATGGTGATGCCTTCTATGGTGAAGTTGTTTCCTCTTACGCTAATCACCGTACCCTTGTTTTCACCATCAATCACAGGGTTTCCTTCCCCTTTGATGTGTATGGCTTTATCTATTATATGGATATCGTGTTCTTTATAAATGCCTTCTTTAATGAGAATGGTATCGCCGTCTTCAGACAATTGTATGGCCTCTTTAAGTGATTTGACCTCACAATTACTGCAAACTTCTATGGTTTGTGCTTCAATAATAAATGGGAGTAATATTAATAGGATTCCTGTAAAAAACTTCATTAAAAGTATTTTAGTGATTGTAATTGGGGTTTACGCTTTTATTTTTTAAGGTGTTCCAGTCAAAAATTTCACCTCCGTTTTCGACTTTAAGTTGTTCTGCATCAGCTTTATTTACAGTGGCTGAAAGATTTCCGCCCATGGGGCTGGGTATATTTTCAGAAACTAGATAAGTGGCTTTTTCGGCAGGAATCATTTCTCCGGCATTCAAATAATTGGCCACCAACATCACTGACATTTCAGCCTGGTTTTCAGTATTCAAATCGTTGACCATACATTCGATGGCGTCATATTTGAATTGTTTTCCTTTAGAGGAAACCGCTTGCGCGGAATGTGTTTTAGTCACAATAGTCATTTTGCAAAAGTGACAGGCATCAGTCCCGTAATTGATGGGCTCCGGCTGAGTGCTGCAGGAAGTGAGCAGCAGCAAAGCGATTGTTAGCAAACTATGTAGTGGCTTCATATTAAGCGTTTTTAGTTTTTAAATTTTTGTATTCTTTTCTTCCGACAAAAAAGGCCAGAAGTGTCATTGCCATACCGCCAAACATCATATATCCGCCCAAGGCTGGATATGAACTTGCCGTAAAGTTAAGAATTTTATCGGTTCCAAAAAGTGGTGGTTTGTAACTTAGCGGATTGCCTTCCAGATCAGTTAATTTTAAAATAGCATTGGGATTGAGGTCTGTGCCATAATCAAGCAGCCATAAATCAAAGTCATACATGCCAAGTATTCCCAATACGGTCATTAAAATAAACCATCCGAGAAACCATTTATGGTTAACTATTCTAAAGAAACCGAGTAATCCAACAATTACTCCAAGAGCTATCATTCCTGTAATCACTTTAGGAAAAACGCTGAATTCCCACATCGCTTCGGCTTTTGGAATTTTTTTCATCCCGATGTATTTGTTAACACCATCGATATTTTGAATATCAAATTCTTCTTCACCCTCAATACCGTGAATGTAAATATTCATTCCCAACGGGTCGGGATACTGTGGGGCACCCAACTGGATGTTCCAAAGTGGGTAGTAAAATAATCCCAGTAACATCAGGCTACCAATAATCATTAAAAGGCTTGACTTTTTCATTATGTGTGTGGTTTAAATAAAAAGCGGGTAGACATAAAGTTGTGCTACCCGCTTTACATCAAATCAAAAATTAATAACCAATTAAACTTTTAATCTAATGACCAACTAAGAGGTATATTACTGTCTTTAGAAGAAACCCTTATGTAACCTTGCATTTCCTGGTGTAGTGCCGAACAGAAGTCTGTACAGTAGAATGGCCATACGCCTTCGCGTTTGGGTTCCCAGACAAATGTTTTGGTTGCTCCGGGCATAATCAATAGTTCTGATGTGTTTGCACCAATCATTGAAATACCGTGTGGCACATCAAAGTCTTGCTCGAGGTTGGTTACGTGGAAATAAACCTTATCACCCACTTTAATACCTTCAATATTATCTGGGTTAAAGTGGCTTCTCACCATGGTCATATAAATCCTTACAACATTGCCGTCCCTTTCAACACGGGCATCTCTTGGGCTAAGCGTTGCGTGCTCGTGTTTGTTTTCAGCAAGCAGGAATATTTTCTTGGAATTTGGCGCAACCAAATGAGCCGGTATTGCCGCAGCATAGTGAGGCTCACCAATGGTTGGGAAATCCAGTAACAATTCCATCTTATCTCCTGTAATGTCATACAGCTGGGCTGAGTGGTTCATTTCAGGTCCTGTGGGGAGGTAACGATCTTTAGTGATTTTATTCATAGCCACCAAATACTTTCCAAAAGGTTTTTGAGTATTTCCGCCAGGAATCACCAAGTGACCAACAGAGTAGAAGGTGGGTTGGCGATCAACCACTTCCCATGTTCCCAGTTTCCATTTTACAACTTCAGAAGAGATAAAGAACGTGGTATATGCATAACCATGAGCATCAAATTCTGTATGTAGAGGTCCAAGTCCGGGTTGTTGTACTACACCTCCTAAAATAGCTTCGTAGCTAAGTATAGGTAGACCATAAGCTTCACCGTCAAAGTTTTCCTCTTCAATGGCTTTTTGTATTTTTGAGAAAGCAAATACTGTCAATTCTGCAGCCAGCTTACCGCTTCCCACAATATATTCACCACTTGGGTCAACGTCACAACCGTGAGGTGATTTTGGTATCGGTAAGAAATATACGGCTCCGGGGATGTTTGTGGGGTCAACAGTCAATATTTCATTGATCATTGTTGTGGTAGCTGTGTGTGTACTGTGACTTAAAACGTTGTGTGCGTACCCATGCTCAAGAGGCATCATAGTTCCACCGCCGTTTTCAACATACTCTTCAATTTTTTTCCAGTTAATAGCTGCTATAAAATCCTTATCATTTTGAGAGGCGTTTACTTCAAGTAGTGTATTGGCTTCCTCAGTATTATAAGTAGTGGCAAAAATCCAACCGTGAGAGGCTTTTCTGCCCGGGTGAGCCAGGTCATAGTTAAATCCGGGCATAATAACCTGAAAGGCGTGATTCATTCTACCTGTTTCTGGATCTACTTTTGTGAAGGTTAAAGGCCCTTTAAAGTTGCCTTTCATTTCATCAATAGGCATATCTCTTTGTGGAGAAGGCACGGCAAAACGAGTGCCTGAAATCAGGTATTCTGTATTTTCAGTCAGCGCAAAACTGTGGTTACCGGCACTGTTGGGTACTTCAAGAATTTCACCTGTTTCAAAAGTGTCCAGATCGATGCGAGCAATACGCGGGGTATTGTTTTCATTGATGAAAACCCATCGTCCATCCAATTCTCCATTGGTTTGTGATAAGTCAGGGTGGTGAGAGTCGCCCCAAGGCACAAACCCAAAGGATGTGTTCAACATAGCAAGGGTTTCTTCACTGTATCCATAGCCTTTTTCAGCATCCTGGGAAAACACAGGAATTACCTTAAGAAGTCTTCCTGAAGGAAGTCCGTAAACAGACATTTGTCC